>JAEEVO010000102.1 GCA_016290905.1 Lachnospiraceae bacterium
TTTAGCATAGCATGGCAGACGTTTATGGTCTTTATCGCGTCGAGTCCTGGCAAGGAAGGAGCGCTTGGAGTCTTAAGCACTATTTTCACCGGATCCGGAACGATCTCTGTAGGTTCGGTCATCAGCGGTACTGCAGCTGAGAATATCAATGAGCTGCTTGTCGCAAATGTATCAAAGCCCGAGGCACTCGCGCTTATCTTTGCAATGACATTTAATATGCCTTGTATAGTCGCTCTTGCCGCCACATATCAGGAAACACATTCGGTTAAGTGGACTGCAAGGATTGCCCTTTACTATACGGGAATCGCATTGGTACTTGCAGGTATTGCATATTATGTGGGATTGATGATATGGTGAATTCTGATTTATACAGGAAACACTCTCAGCAAATGCAGCATCTTTTGGAAATATTTAAACCACTGATCTTTTATAAGAATATGTGGTCTTAGTTGTATCAAGCCGGATTATGTCGGATCGTTTGTCCGATAATCCGGCTTGGTAAATATGAGGAATGTATTCGACAGCGGTGTGTACACAGATTGAAAGGCGAGATAATGAATGAACTTCTGAAACTGCTAAAAGACGGCAGATCGAGAACCCTTGAAATGCTTGCGACAGAGCTTGATACTTCAATTGAAAATGTAAAGCGTGATATTGATTTCCTTGAACACATGAATGTGATAAAAAGGATTGAATTCACAGGGGACGGTAAAACAGGACAATCATGTGACGGCTGTACGGGATGCGGAACGGGAAAGAAGACCTGTGACGGATGCATACCGAAAGGCGGATTTCAAAACATGGGCGTAATGTGGGAAGTTGTAGATGATCTGTAAAATCCGGTCGGGTTTCTCTTTGGAAATGATTTCATTGTATGTTATTCTTGACTTCTATTTAAGAATGAGATGTGGTTTTGAATAGTTATTATCATTAAAAATATGGATATAGTATGAAAATATGTGATGGGAAGAGGTATAATACAAATGGGACTATTTAAAAAATTCGTCAGTCAGACAAGAAAACCCGAGGGATTTCTCGGAAAGATGATGGTGAACGGAATGAACGGTGGGCATGCCAAGATGGCAGACTGGGGTCTATCGCATCTTACGTCCATTTCACCTGAAGAGATTGTCGAGATTGGATGCGGGGGAGGAAGAAATGCAGGAGAATTGCTTAAGAAGTATCCGTCCTCGCATGTTATTGCCATCGATTATTCAGAAGTGTCTGTAAGCAAAGCATCTGCATATAATTCGGAGGCTATAAAGCAAGGGCATTGTGAAGTAAAACAGGGTGATGTTTCGGCCCTGACACTTCCGGAAGGAAAATATGACCTTGCTACTGCATTTGAAACCATATATTTCTGGCCGGGCCTTAAGGAGTGTTTTGCCGAGGTGGCTAAGGTTTTAAAGCCGGGCGGAACCTTCATGATAGTAAATGAATCTGATGGTACGGATGAGACCAGCCTTAAATATGAGAAGATAATCGACGGAATGAAATGCCATACTGTTGAGGAAATTGAAGGAGCGCTGAAAGACGCCGGATTTAGTAAGGTTAAGTCGGATCATCATAAGAACAAACCGTGGATAACGGTTATTGCAAGAAAGTAGGATGGATAAGAGCGTGATTTCGGAGGAATAGATATGTCAAAAGAAACTGAGCAGGTAGCTGACAGGATTAAGAGTGCGTATCATACATCTAAAAACATATATGACGATGTCCTTACTCAGGGAAGTGTTTTTAGCAGGTTATATATACGTTTCTTCTGGAGCGGAACCGATGATAATGAAATTGCAGAAAAGGTTCTGTCTTACATACCTGATGACTTTGATGGAAGGCTTTTGGATGTTCCGGTAGGAACTGCTGTATTTACGGAAAAGAAATGGAAGGGCTTGAAAAAAGCAGAGATCATCTGCCTTGATTACAGCGAAGACATGCTGGATAAAGCTAAAGACAGATTGAACTACTATGATAATATTTCATTTGTGCAGGGTGATGTGGGAAAGTTGCCATTTGAAGATGCGAGCTTCGATACAGTCCTTAGTATGAATGGTTTTCATGCTTTTCCTGATAAGAAAAAGGCTTTTCTTGAAACGAACCGTGTTCTGAAGAAAGGTGGAAGCTTTATTGGCTGCTTCTATATTAAAGGGAAATCAAAGCGAACAGATTGGCTGGTAAGAAGGATACTTACAAAAAAAGGATGGTTTACACCGCCATTTCTGACTGAGGAGAGCCTTCATAACGTCCTTCATAAACTGTATTCTGAAGTGGAATGCCACATAGATGGCTCAATGGCATTTTTTAAGTGTAAAAAATAATATAAGCCGTTTTAAGGGAGTAAAGATAGGAAATGTTAAGAAACTATAATAAAAAAGGACAGAAGCTTCCTCTGTTTGGCGTAGGGCCATATATGGTTTTTGGAATGGGTGCTCTGACGCTGATAGGGATTATCCTTTTTGGGTATGTGCTTAAGATTGGAGTTTTGAACTCTCCATGGACACTTATTTTCAGAATAACAGGAGCTGTATTGATCATATCTGGGGTTATCATTTGGTTTGTCGGTGCGGTTCGTTCCGACATGGATGATCACATCGAAAGTAATAAGCTTAAGACAGATGGGATATATGCATGGGTCAGAAATCCTATGTATAGCGGCTGGTGGATTGCATTTGCCGGTATCACGCTTATGTGGCACAACATATGGATGCTTGTCCTACCTTTTATAAACTGGATTATTATGACGATAACTCTCATTAACTCAGAAGAGAAGTGGCTTTCGGAGTTGTATGGCGCTGAATATGAGACATATAAGACTAAAGTAAATCGCTGTATTCCCTGGAAACCATGTAAAGACAGAATCTACGTAACGGAAATTTCGAATGCAAGATGGATTGCTTATGACATTCCGGGTAATGTGGGATGGATCATTTATATTTTCTGTCTTGCAAGGTGCTTTGTTATAGAACCTGCCTTCATTTCTTCCAGGGTGTTATCAGGAATCATGGTTATTGCAGCATTGCCGGCAGTTTTCATGATGATCGGAATAGCAGAGCTTGTTTCCGAAAGATTTGCGAAGTTGGATAGAAAGCTTCCTAAGGTGCGGCTTTTAAGAGGCTTTGGCGCCCTTGTCTTGGGAGGCATTCTGGGAATGGTTGTAAGCGCGCTTGGATTAATATATGGATATTACATAGGCGAAAGCGATCTGCTTCTTATATGGCTTATGCTTATTGGTAGCTTACTTTGCTTTGTATTTGCCGAAGTGATTTATAAAACATACAGGTAAGGGAAAAGCATAACAGGCCTGTCAGTTTAGAGGTGTGTAGTAAATGTTTGATAAGAGATTGATGGCTATGTGCCCGGAAAGCAAAAAATACATAGTGGGTAAACATCATCTGCCAGTGGACTGAACTTATGAAATCGTAATCTTTACTTTTTTGATGCCCGCGCACGCCCGAAATCTTTACATTTCACACAAATAATGATAAAATAGGTAAAGATTATTGTGAGGTAAGCGGATATGATATCATATGAAGGCTTGGAGAATGCGTTAAAAGAAAAATGCGTCGGGAAGACTGATCTGGCTCTTAGACTTGGTATTTCCACCAGAACGATCGCAAAGATCGCAAAGGGTGAAAAACTTTCAAAGCGAAGCATACAAAAGATTGCAGATTACCTGGGAAAAGATCCGGCAGTACTAATGCGGGAAGTTTCAGATAATAAGATCCTGCAGCTGCTCCGCGAAGAAAAAGAAATGAAACTTTCCGGAGGCCTTTACCATGAACTGCAGGTCCGGATGACGTATAATTCCAATCATATCGAAGGAAGCAGGCTGTCTGAAGACCAGACACGTCTTATATTTGAGACAAACACGATAGATGTTGGTGACGGAGTATCGGTAGACGATATTTTTGAGACCGTTCATCATTTCCGGGCTATTGATTATGTGATCGACACTGCGGAGGAAGTCCTTACCGAAGAGATTGTCAAACACTTGCATTTTATCTTAAAACACGACACGAAAGATTCCACTTTGAGCTGGTTTGCCGTTGGCGATTACAAGAAGAGGGCAAATGTGGTCGGAGGCAGAGATACGGCAAAGCCTTCGGAAGTGCATGCCCGTATGAAAGAACTTCTGGAAGAATACAATGCCAAAGAAAATGTGACTGTAGAGGATATAATTGCACTTCATGCCGAGTTTGAGTATATCCATCCATTTCAGGATGGTAACGGACGCGTGGGAAGGCTTATCGCACTAAAGGAGTGCCTGAGGCATAATGTGATCCCGTTCATCATAGAAGATTCCAAGAAAAACTTCTATTACAGAGGATTGAAGGAATGGAGAAATGAGAAGGGCCGGCTTACAGATACATGTCTTGATGGTCAGGATACCTTTGTAAGGCTTCTTGATATGTTGGAAATAGCACTATGAGAAAGAAATGATGCCGCAGTTTCTTTTTACTCATGTCTTCGATTAAATCAATGGTGGACTATGATTTTAATCGCAATCTTTTGTATGTATTTGTATCCTGTCCCTTTTTTTCTATATGCTTTTCTTAATCCGATTCTTCCCGCCTTCCTGTCACTTACATTCTACATTATTCGTGAACTCATATCAACATTTTTGTACCCTGCGACACACTTTACATTTCTTGAATATGGCTATATCATATAGGTAGCCTATCAAACAGGCGGTCATCACAACCTTCGGGCAGAAATGGAGAGGCTTATGTATCAATTCCCTGAAGACATTAAAAAAGCATACGAAAGCAGCCCGCTGCCTTTCGTTTATTTCCAGAACATAAATAACCGTCCCGTTCCCATCCTGGCCTCAGACGGCTTTTGCCATACGGTCGGTGTTGACCGTGAGCGCGTGCTCAGCTGGCTGAGCACCGCCATGACCGAGCGTATGGATCCGGATGACATAGGCGTCGTATCGAAGGCAGTTGATGATTTCATGCAGCAGCACGGACTTTTTAATATAGTTTTCCGTTTCCGTATGGACTCTGCCGGCCGCGATCCCGAGGCGGGACCTGCCGCACCGGTCTACACGATGGTACATGGACTGGGCAGCTGGCAGACCATGCACGATGGGACGGAGCTGGCTGTCGTAGCTTTTGCCAATCATTCGGCTGCGCACGAACTGACCAGGGACAAGGTACGTGAATACACTTTTTCCAGGCATGACCGCTTCTATCGGGACCCGCTGACCGGCATTCCCAACTTTAACTATCTCCACGAGTACGGCAACGATAAGATCGCTGCCATCCGCTCCGAAGGAAAGACGCCTGTCCTGATCTATACGGACGTCAATGCCATGCGTTCATACAACAATCAGTATGGATTTCAGGAGGGCGACAGACTGCTGGTACTCAGTTCACAGACGCTGCGCCTTAAGTTCCCCGACGCTCTCGTTGTCAGGGTATCGGAAGACCATTTTCTGATGCTGACTGCCGCGGAAAGTGAACCCGAACTGGAAAAGGATTTACACGAAGTAAATGATGAGATCAGGAAAAATGCATACGGCAACACGACCGGACTGCTCTACGGAGTATGCCCCCTGACCGAAGGAATCACGCTGAACGAAGCCATCGATCACGCAAAGCACGCGCTCAAGCAGATCGAGAACGATCTCAACCTGGAGGTATCATTCTATTCCCGTGATTCCGCCGATGCTTTCCTGCAGGAACGCTATATAGTCGAAAACCTCGACCGCGCCCTCGAATCGGGCTGGATCAAGGTTTATTATCAGGCCATCGTCAGGGCCGAGACCGGAAAAACAGCTGCATTCGAAGGCCTGGCCAGATGGATAGACCCCGAGCGCGGGATGCTCTCCCCGGGTGTATTTATCCCGGTCCTGTCAAAGTATCACCTGCTCCACAAGCTCGATCTGTACATGTTCGAGACAGTCTGCCGCGAAGTGAAGGACAGGGTCGACAACGGCCTGCCCATTATGCCCGTTTCGGTTAATTTCTCGAGGCAGGATTTCGATTACATCGATATCGTGGCAGAGCTGAACCGGCTCTATGACAAATACGAGCTGGCCCAATACGGCGGCAAGAACAATTTCGTGATCGAGATAACCGAGCAGGATCTGGCCTCCGAAGAAGGGCATTTCATGGAGCAGCTGAAACGTCTGCGCGAGTGCAATTTCAGGATATGGCTGGACGATTTCTGCAGCGGTTATTCCTCGATGAACATGTTCAACCGCTTTAAATTCGATCTCGTCAAATTCGATATGGAGCTGCTGCGCCATCTGGATGATTACGACAGGATCAACCGTATCATCCTCAAATCCCTTGTCCGGATGCTGCGCGAGCTGAAGATCCATACGCTCGTCGAAGGCGTAGAGTCGGAAGAACAGGGCGAATTCCTAAAAGAGATAAACTGCGAACTGGCTCAGGGCTTCCACTACTATAAACCGGTGGCACTGGATTTCCTGCTCTCCCGCAAGCAGCACGGTGGTCTGCGGATAATCTGCGAATCCCCCGAAGAGCGCAGGACCCTCAACCGCAAGCTCTTCGACGACCCCTCCGAGACAGGCAGGCAGGAGCTTTGAGCAGAGAAAGGATGCATTATATCGGATTGCTCATCTTCTGTTCCGCGAAATAATGCTCCTTTGCATACGCGAACCGCTCGTTGAATCGCGCTATTGCTTTTTTCCCTGCAGGGCTGTCAGGTTCACGCATATCGAAAGCATGATACAGGCCGTCATAGACATCGACCTCTGCCTCGACTCCGGCCCTTCTCAGGTTATCGATAAAGGTCAGCGTTTCGCAGTAAAAAGGCTCCGCCGTGCAGACAAAAGTGTATGCAGGAGGAAGGCCTGTGTAGTCCGTCCGGCGCGCTGGCGCCGCGTAAGGAGAGACTGCCTTTTTAGCATCTTTCCTGAGGTAAACCGCCCACGCCTGATGGTTTCTTCTGGTGTTCCAGACTTTTGCGTGATTATCTTTTGAACTCTCGGTATCAAAATTATCGATCATCGGATACAGCGGCATCTGAAAAGCAATATTTACTTCGCCCTTATCCTTTGCCATCATCGTGACCGCAGCGGCCAATCCGCCGCCCGCGCTCTCTCCCCCGACCATGATCTGGCTCGGGTTGATCCCAAGCTCGCCTGCATGATCCCTGATGTACAGAAGCACGGCATAGCACTCGGTGAGTGCGGTCGGATAAGGGTGGAACAGTGAAAGATGGTATCCGACGGAGATA
>JAEEVO010000103.1 GCA_016290905.1 Lachnospiraceae bacterium
AAACGAAAGCGGTCCGTACAGGAAAAGATAATTACCGACGATGTTAACCGCATTGATTGCGAGCGAAACCCACATGCCGATCTTTGTATAGCCGTTACACCTGAGGATCTGAAGCATTACGTTAAAAACCGCTGTCACAAAACCCGAGCCGCCGACGATATAAATGTATATCATAGAATACGGTCTCATTTCGGGTGATACATTGAGAAAATCCATGATAAGAGGGTTGGCCGCACAGAAAGCAAGACTGAGTGCCACGCCCAACGCAAGATTAAACATGACCGCCAGCGTGTAGATCATGTTCATCTTTTCGTACAATTTCGCGCCCAGATACTGCGCCACTACAACACTTGTCGCGGTAGCGATGACATTGAAAAAAATGGTCATCATGAACAAGATCGTGTTTGCATTTCCTACCGCTCCGACAGCATACTCATCATAGTGGCTGAGCATGATCGTATCCACGTTGTTGAGCATCGTGTTAAGAAAAAGCTCAAGGAACATGGGTCCCGCCAAAAGTAGCAGCGGTGTTTTTTCGTCTATGATTATCGTCTTTTTGTTTTTCATTTCTGTGTCCTGTCAATGAGACAATGTTTGATCTCCGACCTTTTCCGATCAACATTGTCTGAATCCTTATCCTTCTTCGATTGCATTGACATATTACACCGACCCGCTGTTTATAGACAATCATATATCGGTTCGGTTTCTTTTCATTTTTTGTTCAAAGACTTCGTCTTCCGGTTTTTCATTCTCAAAGTAATCTGACATGCGAGCATGACCTTGACCTTACGCATGTCGGTTGCGATGAGCGAGGCATCACCATCTCGTAATCATCGCGCACAGCATAAACTTCGCCTTACGCACGCCTGTTGCGATTCAGATATCCTTCAGACGTGCGGTTATCTCGTTGCATCTGTCGTAGATCTCATCAGTGTTGATATCGCTGCAGAAACGACCGTCCCTGTAGAGGATCTTGCCGTCGATCATGGTCATCTTGACATTGCTCTTCGAGCCGCTGTAGACGATGTTCTTCCTGATGTTGAGGAGTGGCTGCATGTTGGGCTGCTTGAGATCGATCATCACGATGTCGGCGAGCTTACCGGGTGCGAGCGCGTCATTATCAAAGAGTCCCATGGCGTGAGAGCTGTTCACGCATGCCATCTTGAGTACTTCATAGGCATCAACCGCTTTCGGGTCGTTGTCGCGAAGCTTAGCGAGGCCGGTCACAAGGAACATCTCCCTGAAGAAGTCGAGGCAGTTGTTCGAAGAAGCGCCGTCAGTTCCGAGAGCCACCTCAATGCCCTTCTGCAGGTACTTCGTGATGGGTGCGATACCGCTCGCAAGCTTGGTGTTCGAGCCGGGATTGCTGACCACGCGGATCCCTCTCTTCTTCATGATGTCCATGTCTGAGTCTTCAACCCAGACACCGTGGTAGATGCAGCCGCCGAAGTCCCAGAGGCCGAGTTCGTCGAAGATGGCCATGGGCGTTTTGCCGTACCTGCCCTTGCATTCCTCGTGCTCGGTCTTTGTTTCGGACATGTGAGTGTAGAGCGGAGCCTTGTACTTGTGGAGAAGCTCAGACATCGCCTCAAGTGTGCTCCTGTCGCAGGTGTATTCCGCATGAAGTCCCATGAGGAAGCCCGTGAGCGGGTTCCTGCCGTTCAGCTCGTTAAACCTCTTCTCAACGATGTCGATGGGACCGCTATATTTATTGAATCCGGACACAAGCTGACAGCGCATGCCGAACTGCTCCGCTGCTTCCGCAATCGTCTCGGGCGTGAGGTACATGTCCGCACAGGCCGTGATACCCGAGGTGAGATACTCGAGGAAAGCAAGCTTCGAGAGCCAGAAGATGTCCTCTCCCGTCATCTTGTCCTCGCGGGGGAAGATCTCCTGAAAGAGCCAGTCCTGGAGGTTCAGGTCGTCCGCAAGTGAGCGGAACGCCGTCATTCCGGAGTGTGTGTGTGCGTTCTTGAAACCGGGCAGAAGGACGTTACCTTCGCAGTCGATCTCCTCGTCAAATGTGCCGGGCTTCGCAGGTCCCACATAGGTGATCCTGTTCCCGTCTATGTGGATATCGCCTTCAAAGATATCCTCGTCCCTGAGCATTGTGATGATCCTTGCATTATAAAGTCTTTTTGTCATATAACTCCTTTTCCGGGTGCAGCGCTGCTTCACATCTGTTTGACATTTTCACAGATTGCTTTACACTTTCCTGCTTATTCATTTAACTCTTAATCATGCTGATATTTATTAATATAGCATAACGTCTTCGCAGATAAAAGAACAACCGTCCCGGCACTGAGTATCCGAAGCGGTTGTTTATATGATGCTTATTGGAAGCGGTCCTTGTCCGTTTATGTTTCATTTTGTCCGGTCGCTGTCCGATGGATCACTGAAACATGCGTGATCTTGTTTTTTTCGTCAGGATACTCTTTTTCAAAATGCATGCCTATTGCTTCTGCCGTTTTATATGATGCCTCATTCGTATATTTGCAATATGAATACAGTGATGGATAATCGGTATTCTCAAAAGCCCAGTCCCTGACGGCCTTTGCGGCTTCTTTTGCATATCCGTGTCTCCAGTACTTTTTATGGATATGGTATCCTATCTCCGGCAAGCTTTCTCCGTCAATATTCTGTATAGTAATGCCGCAATCCCCGATGAATTCCCCCGTTTCTTTTAATACAACAGCCCATAATCCAAATCCGTATTGAGCATAGTTTTCCAAATTCCACTCAATCCAGCGTCTTGTTCTTGCCTCATCAAACGGCGCGGGGTAATGCTGCATTGTCTCGGCATCCGACATTATTTCATACAATGCTTCAAAATCATCCATAGTATATTCACGAAGTAAGAGTCTTTCAGTTTCAATCATCATTTTTCCTCTGCATTTCTTTGCAATATCTCATGAACCGTACTTTACCTGCATGCTATATATACATCCATACTTTCCCCGTCCGTTTCAAAGCACGGGATCACCTCGTCATCAACTCTTTCAAGGCCGTTTGTTCTCATGAAATCAAACAGGGTTTTATACGCTCCCGGTATTGTCACGAAGGGATTATCAAACGGTCTTTCAATGTGGATGGCCACGTATTTATGTGCTGACTGTTCTTTGATCTGATATCCCTCGGGTTTCACACCGCTCGGTAATACCAAAGCTGCCGTATAACCATGCATGTTATAGACATTAACCTGCTCTTGTGACAGATTAGGAAAATCCCATCCGATCACTTTCGGATTGTCTATGCCGTTTTCTTTTGCTGTTTTATACATCCGGCCGATCGCGTCACTTTCGGGTTCCGTGCTGATCACCGTATGCTCGATGTAACTAAATCCGGCAACGTCTTCCACTCGAAGTTCCGAATATGCATCGCTTCGTTTGTCCATTTCTTCCCTGAAGAGATTGTCCAAAGTGCAGTTGAAAATCTTGCATATTTCAAGTGCCTTGTCCATTTCGGGGTTCGCCGCATCCATTTCCCATTTTGAGATCGTCTGGCGGCTTACACTTAACTTTTCTGCCAAAGCTTCCTGTGTCATGTTTTTACTAAGCTGGCGTAAATATTGAAGATTCTTTCCAAAACTCATATTGACTCCTTTTCATCTGTATGTGCTATTGTAAACTTCGCCTTGAAAACGCCCGGCGTTTCCTCGGTAACAAAGCATTTGCTCCGCGTCGCAAATACAGATTATCAAACATGCACATTAAGCTCCACCAACCGACGAGTGCTGTTTTTTCAAGTTGCGCAACCCGTGGTTGCGGAACAGATGATTATTGAAAGCGCCCCTGTATGCCATCAAAAAAGAATCCGAAATTGAACCTGATCTCATGTCGTGCTATATCGCGATTCGTATAGCAGCATGTGTCATATCCGATCAGCTTAAACCCCTGGCTGCGATAAAATGCAATGGCCCGTACATTGCAGGACTGAGTTTCCAAAATGACCGCGCGTCTCTTCTGAAGCTTGGCCTGTTCTTTTGCAACGTTCATGAGGGCTGTCCCGATCCCGCGCCTGTGAAGTTCATCCGCAACCCACAGTTCCGTTACCATCAGTCTGTTGCTCCACTCTTCGGGACAGATCTCGATACATGCCATCATTTCCTTTTTCCCGTTTTTCTCAGAAACGATCCCGAAGGCCTCCGCCTTTTCCCAATGATCCTGATACAAACTGTCGGGGAAATCATATTCCTGGGGCGTGTGCGTAACCGGAGTATCGAATCTTTTCTTAACCATTTTTACTTCGAAGGAATCGGCACTCTCCTGCATTTCAAGATCGTAATACTCCTCCGTGGTATACTTCATCAAGATCGGAGTTCCTTTCCATTCTGCCTTGGGCAGAGGTATTATTTTGTAATCATTCATAGTCTTCTCCTCCTTAGCGGTGTTTTTGCCGCTGATCCTTTTCTGCCTTGTTCTCTCCTTTTCCCCATCCCGACTGACGATCATGATCCGGTTTCGACCGCCTTCGTGGCCGGACACCGGTTTAAATCTACAGTCCCCATTCATTCCAGGACACATATCTGATTCCGTTTATCTCACATGTTACGTCTCCTAAGTAGAATACACTTCCCTGTACGTTGTCCGTTCTTAAACCAACATATGTCCTTACGCTGGAGGATAGCTTCTTTTCTATGTCAGATTTACTCTTTACTTCTATTGCGAAATTCTTCTTCCAATCCGTAATAATATCTACTTCAAACCCATTCTTATCTCTGTAATAAGTCAGATTTGCCTTTTTCGCGTCATTATATCTCTTTTTCAACAGTTCAGATACTGCAGCCGTTTCAACAACAGCCCCCTTATGATCGTCAAGCAGTAACTCTTCTTTTGATTCAAGTCGTAGCAAATAACACATCAATCCGGAATCAACAAAATACAACTTAGGCGTTTTTACAATTGTTCTTCCGAGATTATTACTGTCCGGTTCAAGAAAATGAATAATATAAGATGCCTCGAGAATTGAACACCAGTTTTTTATAGTTACAGCGGAAACCCCAATATCTCTGGATATACTGTCATAATTTACCAGCTGTCCGCTATATAATGCACAAACTTGAATAAATTTGCGAAATGCACTTAAATTGTCGGCATTTATCTGATCCTTAACATCCAAATCCAAATATGTGTCAATATAGTTTTCAAACCAATCATCCAAATGGAAATGCTTGTCCACGTCATGCAATGGCGGGTAGAATCCCTTAAAGAAAATATCATATGGTTCATCCGGCAATAATCCGGCTTCTTTGAGTTCTGCCATAGAAAAAGGAAGCAGCTTTAACAAGCCGACTCTACCGGCGAGACTGTCGGTAATATTCTGTTTTAATCTAAACTGACTGGATCCTGTAATAATATATTTACCCGGAGTATAACTGCCTTTATCAATTATGAGTTTTACAGCATCAAATATTTCAGGAACTTTTTGGGCTTCGTCAATAATCAATCCCTCCGGAAAAGCTTTTAAAAAATCACCCGGATTTGACTTGGCAAGTTCTCTTAGATTCTTATCATCAAAAGAAACATATTTCTTTTCCGGGAATGCATATTTTGTTAATGTCGATTTTCCACTCTGTCTCGGACCGGTAATGGCAACAACCGGAAATTGTTCTGCAAGTCTCATAAGAGCAGAATAAGCATTTCTCTCTATCATAATCAAAGTCTCCATGCTTTAGGATATTCCAAATTGTAGCATTAGGATATTCTAAAGTCAATATATAGATTTTTCCAAAGTCACGGTGTGGGACATTTCAAAGTTCAGCTTATCCCAAAAGTGGTCGTGATTACAAAGTCGCAACTCAAGGAGCCTTTGAATATCAGCATCTTCCACTTTCGCCCTCTTAATCGTCTGATTCCTCCGTTTTCTTCTCTAAGATCAACGATCGTAGTAATATCATTTTGATAAAGCCATCTCAATTGTTCAAGTAAACAACATTATCGACATGTATCGATAATGAGCAGTCCGCGCTCATCATAAACACTCCGCACTACTTGCACGCTATATACATCCATGCTTTCCCCGTCCGTTTCAAAGCACGGGATCACCTCGTCATCAACTCTTTCAAGGCCGTTAGTCCTCATGTAACTTTTCTGCCTTGTTCTCTCCTTTTCCAAACAATCACTTTTGTCCGAATCCCGCATATGGTATCGATCCTATAAGGCTCTCCGCTGCATTCTCGATATCTTCGTAATCAATTTCCTCACCTTCGCGTTTGCAGCATTCAAACTCATCCACTATATTCTCGATCAATACCATGTCAATAAACAACGGCAGCTTTTCGAGCATCGCCTCAGAGACATCCGTTTCGGTTTTGTATCCCTGCAACTGAAGATCAAAACACTGCTGCATCAGTTCAAAACGTCTGCCCGGGTCGGCTTCATGCCTGGTCCAGCCTTCATTATGGATCCAGAGATTGGCCAGGTCGAACATATACCAGCAATTCATGCAGTTGTCAAAGTCGAACACTGTGATAGCGCCTGTGTCCATATCGACATGATAATTTCCATCGCTGTAATCAAAGTGAACAAGACCATAGCAACTTTTATCCTTCGGGAGCGTACGAAATTCGTCGAGTCTTTTGGCTATAGCTGTTTTCAGTTCACCGTACCCGTCCGGAATCAAGCCGTCCAGATACGTCATGTTGTATTTGTCAAAGTAATCCGGCCGGTTATGGACAGGTGTATAAGCCCCGGACAATCTGTGGATCGCACCCAAGGCTTTTCCTGTGTTATAAAAATATTCAGTTAGCGGTGCGCCTTTTCTGTAACGATAGCCGTTATCCGCAAGCAGCATTCCTTTTGCATAAGAAAACAGGCTGACGTATACCGCCTCGCCGTCTGCCTCCATACGCTCCACAAGCCTTCCCCGAACGGAAGGGATCACATCTGCCACGGGCGCGCCGTTTTCAGCAAGGAAACGGACAAATTCTGTTTCTGCAAGATACTCGTTCTCGCTTCGATCTCCGATGTCAGAGATACGAAGTACATACTTCTTTTCCCCATCCCGACTGACGATCATGATCCGGTTTCGACCGCCTTCGTGGCCGGACACCGGTTTAAATGTGCAGTCCACAAGTGAATAGATTTTTTTTGATTGTTCGATAATACTGTTCAATAAATACTCCTTTTCTTAATTAAACTCCGCCAGCCGTTCCACGCCCGACTCGGCCTGATCTTCACCGGGATCTTGGTTTGTCATCACAACAG
>JAEEVO010000104.1 GCA_016290905.1 Lachnospiraceae bacterium
GCCGTACAGCTCATGAACGGTATCAGCATGATTGTAAGCTTTCTGTCCCTTGTAGAGGGAAGCGTTCTTCCGGCCATTACTCCCGGTACGGAGCAGCCGAAGCCGATAAGCATGGGAACTATGCTTCGTCCGGAAAGTCCGAGCTTTCTTAAAGGCTTATCCATTACAAACGCTATACGCGCCATATATCCTGTATCTTCCAGCAGTGACAGGAAGAAAAACAGTATCATGATTATCGGCAGGAAGCTCAGCACGCTTCCGACACCCGTAAATATTCCGTCTATAACAAGCGAATGTATTACATCGTTTACTTTTAGCGAAGTCAGCAGATCGTCAACCTTTAAAGTCACGAAATCGATCCCGCTCTCTAGGAGCTCCTGAAGAGCCGCTCCTATCACGTTAAAGGTGAGCCAGAATATCAGCCCCATGATCGCTATGAATGCAGGGATGGCGGTAAACCTTCCGGTTAGGATCTTGTCGATCTTCTCGCTCCTTACCCTCTCCTTGCTTTCCTTAGGCTTTACAACCGAAGCCTTTACCAGCTTCTCGATAAAGGAAAAACGCATGTCGGCCATGGCAGCTGCCCTGTCAAGTCCGCGTTCATCCTCCATCTGAAGTATGATGTGTTCCACCATCTCCTTCTCGTTTTGGGAAAGATCGAGTGCCTCTATTACATTTTCATCGCCTTCGATAATCTTGTTTGCCGCAAACCTAACCGGGATTCCCGCGCGTTTTGCGTGATCATCGATAAGCTGCATGATACCGTGAATGCATCTGTGTACGGCTCCGCCGAAATCGTTTTCATCACAGAAATCCTGCTTTCCCGGAACTTCCTGATATTTAGCCACATGGATTGCATGACGTATAAGCTCGTCGACACCCTCGTTTTTTGCTGCAGCTATTGGTACGACCGGTATCCCGAGCAGCGCCTCCATGTCGTTGATCCTTACTGCGCCACCGTTACTCCTCATCTCGTCCATCATGTTTATGGCAAGAACCATCGGGATGTCAAGCTCTATCAGCTGCATCGTAAGATAAAGGTTTCTCTCGATGTTTGTCGCATCGACGATATTTATTATGCCCTTCGGCTTTTCATCAAGTATGAACTTTCTGGAAACGATCTCTTCATCCGTATACGGCGAAAGGGAATATATACCGGGAAGGTCGACAACCTCGGTCATTGGGTTGTTCTTTATAACTCCGCTCTTCCTGTCAACCGTTACTCCGGGGAAATTTCCCACATGCTGGCTTGAACCGGTAAGCTGGTTAAACAGTGTGGTCTTTCCGCTGTTCTGGTTTCCCGCAAGAGCAAATGTGAGTTTTGTTCCTTCGGGCAGGGGATTTTCGTGGGTACTGTCGTGATAGATACCCTCTTCACCGAATCCGGGATGCTCACGATGCTTACGCAGACGCTTCTTCTCATCACCGCTTTCGGTATCCTTGTCTTTATCTTTATCTCCGCCGGATTTCTTACCTTTAACGGTTTCCTCGGCATACTCGGATACTTCGATCTTATCCGCGTCAGCGAGACGAAGGGTGAGCTCATATCCGTGTATCCTGAACTCCATCGGGTCACCCATCGGAGCCAGCTTTACAAGCGTTGCCGCAGCTCCCGGGATCACGCCCATATCAAGGAAATGCTGCCTTAACGCGCCTTCTCCCCCGACTTTTTCTATGACCACCGTCTGACCGGTTTTAACCTCTTTAAGCGTCATCTTAAACCGGCGCCTCCTTTTGAAATATAGATTAACGTCTCAATCTTCCTTAAGGCTTCTTGTAACTTCAACCATTATGGCACATTCAAGCCTCTTCTTGAAAAGCTTGCAGCCGTATTCGTAAACGCCGCGTACCGAACCCGTCGCATGAAGCGCATTTGCAGCGCAGCCGCCGGCACAGTACAGTCTTGCCCAGCAGGTTTTACATTCCTCTTTGGCATAGACGTTGCAGGATGCAAAATCATCCTGAACCTCTTTGTTGTTTACTCCGTTCCAGATATCACCGAGCTTGAATTTCTCCTCGCCCACAAACTGGTGGCAGGGATAAAGGTCTCCCCACGGAGTTACCGCCATGTATTCCGTTCCGGATCCGCATCCGGAGATCCTCTTGTATATGCAGGGTCCGCCTTTTAAATCTATCATATAGTGATAGAAAGTGAAGGGATCGCCTTCTTTATCTTTTTTCAGCATCAGCTCCGCCAGCTTCTCATACTGTTCATATACTACAGGCAGATCCTCCTCCGTAAGGGCCATAGGATCGTCTTTCGCACAAACCACAGGCTCCATACTGAGTTCCCTGAAACCGAGGTTGAGCATCACTTCTATGTCCTTTAAGAAATCAGGATTGGCATGTGTAAATGTACCGCGAATGTAATAGTTCTTCCCGCCCCTTCTTTTGACAAATTCCCGAAACTTCGGTACTATCTTTTCCCAGCTTCCGTTACCGGCATAGTCCTTACGGAACCTGTCATGGACTTCCTTACGTCCGTCAAGGCTCAGTACGACATTGCTCATCTCACGGTTTGCGTACTCTATCACATCATCGTCCACAAGCATACCGTTCGTGGTAAGCGTGAACCTAAAGTTCTTGTTATGCTGTTTTTCGATGCTGCGGGCATATTCCACTATCTGCTTTACGACTTCGAAATTCATCAACGGTTCGCCGCCGAAGAAATCGACCTCGAGATTATGTCTTGTTCCTGAGTTTGCTACAAGAAAATCGATGGCCTGTTTTCCGACCTCAAAGCTCATAAGTGCTCTCTCACCGTGGAATCTGCCCTGGCTTGCGAAGCAGTAGGAACAGTTCAGGTTACAGGTATGTGCTATATGAAGACAGAGCGCCTTTATGACACCGGAAGTCCTGGCCTTAAGCTCTCCCGCCATACTTTCATAAGTATCTTCGACAAAAAGCTTTCCCGCTTCCTTAAGTTCCGTTATCTCATCATATATCTCGTTTAATTCCCCGATTGAAATGTCATATCTGTTTTTAAGCCCGTCTATTATCTCTTCCCGCGTTTTGTCCTGATATGCTTCTATCATATCATAGGTTACATCATCCACTTCATGCACCGATCCGGAGCATATGTCCATTACTATGTTCTTTCCGCCTGCTTTATACTGGTGTATCATAATATATTTCTGCCTTTACATGATTATCTGTCATAATATAATAAGTGTATATTTGTTAAAAAAATATCGCCCTTTCAGGCGATATCTTCAATTGTTTCAGTTTTTCTTATCGCTCTTCTCGCACTTCTGATTAGCGATGCCGCAGCTTGTCTTGCATGCTGACTGGCAGGATGTCTGGCACTCACCGCATCCGCCCTTCTTTGCACTCTCACAAAGATTACGAGTCTCAACAGTCTTGATATGTTTCATTTCCTTATACCTCTTTCTTTAATTGTTACTTCTGTTAACATTGTTTTAGTATAATTGAAAGGAATCAAAAAGTCAATCATTTTTTTCCGAGGAAGTCGAACTATTATATTTTTGTATAATCTACCTTTCCGAAACCTGACTTTCTGATCATTCGTACAATCTTTTCGATATTTACGTCACTTGCCTTAATATAGAACTCAGCATCTGCGGGAACGCCGTTGAAAGCTCCTGCATAAATTTTTTTGAGGTTTTCAGAGTATATGTAGATTTTCTTGATGCCTTCCATACCCTTGAACAAACCTTTGCCCAAGGAAACAATCATGAGCTTGTGCCCTTCAAAGGTTACCGACTTGGGTATAATAACAGTGTCACTGTCAGTCTTTATACCTGTAAGTCTGATCCTGCCATCACCGGTTACCTTGTATTCCGTAACGGTCTTTACAAGTTTCCGCTCATTAGCAGTTCCTTCGCCTGAACCCAAAGCATCTGACGAATCCGTTCCGGATAATCCGTTGTTATCGTAAGTACCAACCATGTCAGTATCGTCTTCGTCCCGGACAACAGTAGTCACGGTAAGCGTCGACCTTCCCTTCGTGTTGGTATCCATTACCTTACGTGTCATTGTTCCGTCCGGATTCTCTGTCTCCGTGTATTCCTGTTTCACTCCACTCTTAAGAGTTTCTGAAACTTTGGTTATCCGCTTTCCTGATTTATAGGTTTTTTCGGTACTGCTGAAAGAATACCCGTCAGCTTTTTTTATATCCTTTGTTTCTGTCTTTGTCTGTTTTTTACTAAAACTGATGGTTTCCTTTGTTTGGCTTAAGGTTTTACCCTCAGGATCCATTACAGTTTCTTTTGTATTCTTTCTGCCTTTCTTTTTACCCTTTACCCATTCTCTTTCTACCAGTTCCGTAATACTTCCGTCTTCAAAATATGTGGTGGCCGTACTGGTAATCGAACCATCCCCGTTGATTTCTGTTTCGCAAATAGTATAAGGGAAAACAGGTTCATTACTTAACGGAGTAGTGGCAACGTAAACCTCCGTGCGCACCCGTACCTTGTTGGTGAAAATCGTTAGGCTTCCTTGCTGCGTCACACTTTCGAGAGAGTAGTTGAGAACCAGCTGTTCTTCCCATGAGTATTTCACCGGCTGTCCGCTCACCACTGTGGAAAGATTGTTGACAGTTGCGGTCCAGCCATTGGCTTCGTTCAGCACGACCGATTTGACGACCTTCTGTCCGGCGGACAGTCTCATGGTGATGGATTCAGGCCGGGTGTTCTGCTCGTTGTTGTTATCGTCCCAGACCTTTAAAACGGAAACGCTCGTTACTTCGGGCTGATAGTCGTTCACGATGTTGTATCCGTTTATCGTCGTCGTGTACATCGCGACCGCGTCTTCCCCAACCGTGTAGATGATCTCGGTCCTGTTGTCCTCTTTGTAGTACGGCCTCTCAAAAAAGGTATGCTGCCAGTTTTCGGCGGCCGTCAGCACATGGCTGTCCACTTCCACGCCGTCGGCGTACAGGCGGACCATGACACCGGTAGGTCTGTTATCGTCGGCGTTGTTGTTGTCGTTCCAGGTCTGTGTCACCGGAATGTTGACGAATTCGGGGTAAGGTTCAGGTGTTACATACTCGTTGAACAGTCTCGCGGTGGCCGTCTCCCCCGCTTTCACTTCAACAGCCAGACCTGTGATACTGCTGCTCGTCAGCGTATAATACTCCAACAGCGTTTCAGCGTTGCACTCGACCACAGTATAAACGCCGGGCACCAGATCCGACAGCTTATACTTATCGTCCTTAAATTCAGAGTAATTGATCGTCTTAGGCATCCTGGCATCAGGCCCGAGGATCAAAAAGCTTAAGTTGCCGATGTTGTTGTAGGGATCATAATCCCAATCCGCATCTTTATCAATGGGCTCCTGTGGTTTCCATGTGTATCTGAATTCCAGCCTGGCACTTGCACCGCTTGCGACATAAACGGCATCGGCCACCTTGCTGTTCCCGGCATCCATCACATAGTCTCCAACCAGCGTATCCGCATTGGTATCGCGGACCAGATATGCACCGGGAAGAACCTTGCCCAAGTTGATACTGCCGTCCTTCACATCATCATAGGTCAGCGTTTTTTTCAGCTGCGGATCCGGACCTTCAATTGCAAGCACCAGCCCACTCAGGTCCGCCCCTTCCGGAGCATTCAATAAAACATCCAGGGCGAGATTCGCCGTCCTCTGTTCACCTGCAGATCCGCTATTCCCCCTCAGGATCATCTGTACTGCCTTCGGCTCATAGTTGTTCCGGATGTTGAATCCGTTGATCTGGGCCGTGTACAGCTTGACCGGATCCTCGGTGATGGTGTAGTTGATCTTTTCCTTGTCTTCGTCAATCCTCGGCAAACCCGTGAATGTATATCTCCAGTTGTTACCGGCGTTCAGTTGAGTGTCGGCAACCTCCGTACCGTTCGCCAGCAGTCTCACGATCACACTTTCAGGACGTTTGCCGTCACTGTTGTTATTGTCGTTCCAGGTATTGATGACCGTGATGTCCAATGGTGAATCGTCGTAAGGCGGCCACGGAGCGATTTCAAATATCTTCTCGATGATGAGCTCGCCGGTCGTGCTTTGGGGCGTATCGTCCGCATGCACTGTCCGGCTCATTCCCGACATCACGCCCAACACCATCACAATGCTGAGCAGGATGCCCGGCAGTATTTTCTTCTTATTGCTCATAAATGCTTCTTCCTTTCAGCTAAATACTTATCAAGCATGTTGAGAATTGTATTATAATCATAGTTTTCTGAAGCCTGTTTCAGCTTCTTCCATAGTTCATTGTCTTCTTTTGGTATGCTGTATGTTTCCATTTCACTGAAAATTGAACTCAGCCTGTCGCAATCCATGTCATCGGCAGCGGATCTTAACTCTTCATAAACAGTCGTCATAAGTTCACTGCCTGCCTCATGCTTACTCTTTTCTTCCTCTTTCTTCTCAAATATCTTTTTTAAAGGTTCCCTGAAGCTTAAGTATTTTTCCATGAATTTCGGATGCACACTCCTGATATACTCAATATCCCCGTTTTTAGCCGCATATTCCAATGCCTGTGCTTCTTCACCCAACCCGATGGCTCCGATGATCCTTGCCGAGCTTTTTAATGCGTGCACTTTTATGGTGTAGTCTTTCAAATTACCTTCGTTATAATACTTTTCGATTTCCTCATTCTTTTCATCAATCGATTCATAAAAGATCTTAAGCAAAGGAATATACGCGTCAGGAGTCCCGCTGATTTCAATACCTGTCTGAATGTCTATGAGATCAAAGCTTTCAAGTTCTTTCAGTTCCTCAGGAGTATTATCGGAAGAAAGTATTATCTCTTCCGCTTTATCCTCCGATACTTTCTCTATCTTATCGGCCGGAAGGTATCTGAAAATTATTTCCTCCAGTTTTTTATAATCCACAGGTTTTGAAAGATAGTCGTCAAAGCCCTCCGAAATATACTTTTCCCTGGCTCCCTCTATTGCATTTGCCGTAAGGCATATGACAGGTGTTTCCCTGTTAGGATTATCCTTCAGGTTTCTGAGCTCCTGTAAGGTCTCTATACCGTCCTTATCCGGCATCATATGATCGAGAAATATAATATCATATTTCTTTTCCGAAGCAAGTCTTAATCCTTTATCACCCCTGTCTGCGGTATCGATATTGATCTTCGTCTGTTTAAGGATACCCGAAAAGACTATAAGATTCATGGGATTGTCATCAACAGCCAGTATCTGTGCACAAGGCGCTCTGAACCCCATTTTATTAGTTCGGA
>JAEEVO010000105.1 GCA_016290905.1 Lachnospiraceae bacterium
GACGAAGGTCACCCTTCCTCTAAGGTCCGTCAAGGATCATCTGATCGCCTGTGTAAGCATGGATTGTGCTCATGATACCTGACTTGATACCGGCAAGGTCGTTAAGAGCCTTAGCCATAGGAGCAAGACAGTTAGTTGTACATGAAGCTGCCGAGATGATTGTATCTTCAGGCTTAAGCTGTGTATGGTTAACATTGTATACGATGGTAGGAAGATCATTTCCTGCAGGAGCAGAGATAACAACCTTACGAGCGCCGGCATCAATATGAGCCTGAGCCTTAGCCTTGCTTGTATAGAAACCTGTACACTCAAGAACTACGTCTACCTTTAATTCGCCCCAAGGAAGATCCTTAGCTGCGGGACAAGCATAGATGGTGATCTCTTTTCCGTCAACTGTGATTGAGCCGGGAACCTTAACGGTCTTTCCGTCTTCCTCAAGGATTGCATCCTTATATGTAACCTTGTCAGCTAAAGCATACTTACCCTGTGATGAATCATACTTAAGAAGATGAGCAAGCATCTTAGGGCTTGTTAAATCGTTAATAGCTACTACTTCGTAACCTTCTGCACCAAACATCTGTCTGAATGCAAGACGACCGATACGGCCGAAACCATTGATTGCAACTCTTACATTTGCCATGTCAAATGACCTCCTAATAATACATTTATTTAGCTTGTATAAACGTCTACGGCCGTACGGACCATAAACCTTTAAACCAACATCAGAAACATTTTACCTTGATTTAACAAAAAATGCAATATATTTTTTAATAAATCATGACGAAAACCAAAAACAGTTTAAATCATCAAACCACTTCGTCGTTTTCACCTTCATACGAAACAGCCTCATCCTGTTTTTCTTTCGCCTTGTTTGCATCCTCTTCGCTGAGGATCTTTACTTTTCCTGTAGCAAGTTCTTCAACTGCGATCGATAACGGCTTCTTGCATTTAGGGTTTGCCCTGGGTGTGTCCCCGTCAATAAGCTGTCTTGCCCTTTTGGCGGTTGCCAGCACGATCGAATACCTGCTGTTTACGATAGGCTGAGTGTTGTTTGCCTCACTGTCACTGTTTACTACCTTCATAAGATCGGTGTAAGATGGATGTAACATGTTTTTTCTCCTTTACTCGACGTTTTGTATCTGCTCTCTTACTTTTTCTATATCAGTCTTCAGATTGATCGCCGTATTGGTGATCTCGAGGTCGCTTGATTTTGAGAGTATCGTATTGGCCTCCCTGTTCATCTCCTGAGCGATGAAATCAAGCTTTCTTCCAACATTTTCAGCCTCGTTAAGAGTACTCTTCATATTGTTGATATGTGCCCTGAGTCTTACCGTCTCCTCATCAACACATATCTTGTCAGCGAACACTGTAATCTCGGTAGCAAGTATGCCCTGATCCATGTTTGTGTTCCCAAGCAGCTCTTCTACCTTTGCATACAGGCGGTTCCTGTACTCATCAACAACCTGCGGGGACCTCTCCTCGATAAAATCGATCATGGAGATCATGCCGTTAAGCTTTCCGATCAGATCGTTCTTTAAGTGCTCTCCTTCGGTAATACGGGTCTGTACGAAGCTTTCGGCTGCTTTCTTGATCGCATTCTCCACAAAGCTCCAGATCTCACCTTCATCTGCCTGCTGTTCCTCAAGTACAAAAACATCGGGAAAACGGGCAAGCTGCCCGGCATTGATATTTCCTTCAATACCGAAATCGGCACTCATTTTCTTTATAAGGTCAAAATAGCTTTTTGCTATATCCTCGTTATACTTTACACATTCCCTGCCTTCGGTAAAATCTTCATATGTGATGAAGATATCGACTTTACCTCTTGAAATATAGCTTTTTAAAAGATTCCTGATGGCCGATTCAAAGAAATTCAGTTTTTTCGGCATCTTAAGACCGATCTCACAATATCTGTGATTAACGGCCTTCATTTCAACAGTTATCTTTCTCTCGGGTGTTTCGGACTCATACCTTCCGAAACCGGTCATACTTTTTAGCATACTATTCCTGCCTTTCGTCTTCAAAGCAATCCAATTTATTATAGTAAAGATTTTTGCATAAGTCAAGTAAAATATACAATTTCTTCTTCTGCAGGAACAGAGTCTTCAAGTTTTGTCACATACAGAACCGGTCCCTTACCCCTGTATTCGCGTCTGAACTCGATCTTTATCTTCGCCTCTACATAAATCCAGTCACGGTTCTTATGTTCTTCAAAAAATGCGGCATAGAACGAAGGTATCCTTGAAGTAAATCCGATGAAACCAATATCGTTCGCACAGCACTGCATCGCAAAACGTCCGGGCACAAAGGTATCCTTCGACATCTTCGGATCCTTATAGAACATGGCCTTGAAGCATATCCTCTTTCCGTTGTACTTCTTGGGAAAATCAAGGATATCCAGATACCAGAGACCGAAATCATCATCCTCTATGACAATGGGATCCGCATTTACATCAAACGGAAGTTCCTCCTCTTCCTCGGCGCTCATATCCGTTCCGTCAATGCTCTCATATATGATCTGTGCTTTTCGGTTTACCGGTTTTATAATACGTCTTATATCATTCTTCTTCGTTGCCGAAGAACATCTGTTAAATATGATCGTATCGGAATATTTTATCTGCTCCATGATCATGGAACGCATATTGTTCACATAGTTCATGAAGGTGGAACCGTCAACCATGGTTATAAGCTGTGCCATCATCCAGTCTGCAGGCATTTTTGTGTTCAGTATCTCTGCCATGTTCCAGACACCGTTCAGCTCCATTATAACCTTATCGGGATGATACTCCGCATTAAGCTCAGCCAGCTTTTCGGGAGTATAATCCTCACGTTCCTCTATGTATTCCGTATAGATATTTTTTTTCTTAAACTTTTCCTCGTCATACTCCTCTTCGCCCTCTTCACAGGCTATGACGAGTATCCTGTCGCCGTTTATGAATTCGGGATCCTCAAGTGTTGTCTTAATGAATGAGGTTTTGCCCGATTCCAAAAAACCGTTTATCATATAAACAGGTATTTCCATGTTAAGTTCCTCATATTAAGCTCATCAGTCAGTTAAAGCCGCACCGGTCATGCAAAGAGTGTCTTGATCTTTTCCTCGTTTATCTTGCTTCCGATAACGCAGATCTTACCGATGACATCGGAGCTTCCGCGCCTGATATCAGATTCTTCGGGAACATAATCAAAATGTATCCACTCACCCTCATTTGCTGCAATAATACCCTTTGCACGGAGTATGATGCCGTATTCCTCGGCATTATCCAGCTTCTTAAGGATTTCTGCTATCTGGTCTTCACTGAATTTCTTGGTTGTCTCTATGCCGACGCTTGTAAATACCTCATCTGCATGATGGTGATGATGATCGTGATGATGATGGTGTTCATGTTCATCTTCGTCGTCATCGTCGTCATCATGGTGGTGATGGTGATGCTCGTGTTCATCCTCGTCATCATCGTCGTCATCATGGTGGTGATGGTGATGCTCGTGCTCATCATCGTCATCATCGTCGTCATGGTGGTGATGGTGATGCTCGTGTTCGTCCTCATCATCATGATGACAGTGTTCTCCGTGCTCATGATGATGTCCGCATTCGGGGCATATTCCCGCAGCTTCAAGAAGTTCGTCCTCAAATTTGGACTTTTCTTCCATAGCCTCAAGTATCTTTGCACCGTCAAGCTCATCCCACGGAGTTGTAATGAGAACTGCCTTGTCATTATGTTCACGTATAAGCTGTACAGCTGCAGCAAGCTTTTCTTCACTGATATTCTGTGTACGGCTTAATATTATCGTCTTAGCGTATTCTATCTGGTTATTGAAGAACTCACCGAAATTCTTCATGTACATCTTGCATTTTCCGGCGTCAACAACAGCTACGAAATTATTAACTGCTATACCTGCTTCATCCGCAACATCCTGTATTGCCTTTATAACATCGGAAAGCTTGCCTACGCCCGAAGGCTCGATGATTATCCTGTCAGGTGTAAACTGCTTCATAACATCCTTCAGTGCTATACCGAAATCTCCGACAAGCGTACAGCAGATACAGCCTGAATTCATCTCCGTAATCTGTATCCCGGAGTCCTTAAGGAAGCCTCCGTCGATACCTATCTCACCGAATTCGTTCTCGATAAGAACTATCTTCTCGCCCTTAAAAGCCTCTGCGATAAGCTTCTTTATCAATGTTGTCTTTCCGGCACCCAAGAAGCCTGAAAAAATATCAACCTTTGTCATTGTCATCCACCTTTCTCAAAATAAACAATACTTTTGCATCACGGCGTCTTCCGTCCGCCACACGATAATATAGCACTACATATTTAAAAAGTAAATAATGTAAATAATTAAATTTTTGTTATATTAACAAAATTATCAATGCCGTCAACAATGCCTTCCGCTATCAGTTCCTGATATTCGTCGCTCCATAATTTCTCAGTCTCTGCCGCATCCGTCAGATATCCGCATTCAAAGATGATCGCGGGCATGGTTGTCTTACTTGTAACCACAAGATTCTTTCTGAAATGGGTTCCCCTGTTTCTGGCACCGGTCTTTGATGCAGCAGCTTCAACAACCGCATCTCCCAGCTCCTTACACCACTCACGATCATAGGTCCAAGCCTCCATACCGTTCGCTCCGCCTTCGGATTCCTCATTCGAATTCTGATGGATACTGATAAGGCATACCGGATTGTCGAGAGAATTTGCTATCGATGCCCTATCGGTCAGTCCTACAAAATTATCATCGGGACGGGTCAGCTTTACCGAATATCCTCTCAGTTCAAGTTCATCCTTTAGCTTATACGAGATCTGAAGATTCAGATCTTTTTCGAGCATACCGTTTGCATCCGCTGTTCCCCCGTCAAAGCCTCCGTGTCCGGCGTCAACTATCACAATGCCTTTGCTTCCCGGAACGATATCCTTGTATCTCTCGGCCTTTATTTCCGAAAGTGTTCTGTTGTCATCATAAATTTCAAAGAATGCGTCACTTCGTTTCTTTCCCACTGTGGAATTGTCGACGAGTCGTATTTCCTTATACTCTCCCTCATATTCCACATATTTCATTCTTTCCTCGCGGCTTCTTATACTGCTTTTAATAATATTCACAAACAATGCGATTATACCGGCAAGTATAAGCAGGACAACGGCAAAAAAAGACAAAATAAGTAAACGCCTCATCCGTTTTCTTTTACGGATAAAAGCTTTCTTTTTTCTGTCTCTTTCGCTATCTTCATATGGAACATTATACGGTGCGCGAGATGACATATCCGTTCCTCTTATCTTAAACTCCGTTCATATTCGTTCCCCAAACGGCAACGTCTTACAGAAGCTTCTCAAGCTCTTTTCTTATGGCCTGTATAAACTCAAGGGTATTTACCTTGTTTACGTTTGAAAGCTTGCTGATCAGTGCAAGATCGCCGGTCATGGTTCCGTTCTCGATTGTGGCTATCGTTGCTTTCTCAAGCTTGTCTGCAAATGCGGAAAGCTCGCTTATGCCGTCGAGCTCGCCCCTCTTTCTCAAAGCTCCGGTCCATGCAAATATTGTAGCAACTGAATTTGTCGAAGTAGGCTCACCCTTAAGGTGCTTATAATAATGCCTCTGAACGGTTCCGTGTGCTGCTTCGTATTCATACTTTCCGTCAGGAGAAACCAGAACCGATGTCATCATTCCGAGAGAACCGAATGCCGTTGCAAGGAGGTCGCTCATTACGTCTCCGTCATAGTTCTTGCAGGCCCAGATAAATCCGCCCTCTGATTTTATTACACGTGCAACCACATCATCGATCAGAGTATAAAAATATGTTATACCGGCTTTTTCAAATTTCTCTTTATATTCCTTCTCATAAAGATCGGCAAAAATATCCTTAAAGTTATGATCGTATTTCTTTGAAATTGTGTCCTTTGATGCAAACCAGAGATCCTGCTTTGTATCAAGGGCAAAATTGAAACAGCTCCTTGCAAATCCCTCTATTGATGCGTCAAGGTTATGAACGCCCTGGATTATGCCGGGTGCCTTGAAGTTATGAATGAGTTCCCTTGATTCATTCCCGTTTTCATCCGTAAATACAAGTTCAGCCTTTCCGGGACGGTCTATTTTCATCTCCGTTGCCTTATAGATATCTCCGTAGGCATGACGTGCGATGGTGATGGGTTTCTTCCAATGGGGAACATAAGGATCGATGCCTTTTACGATTATCGGTGCCCTGAAAACGGTTCCGTCAAGAATGGCTCTTATGGTACCGTTTGGACTCTTCCACATCTGCTTTAACTTATACTCTTCAACTCTTGCGGCATTAGGTGTTATGGTCGCGCATTTTACGCCAACGCCGTATTTCTTGATCGCATTTGCAGAATCAATCGTAACCTGATCATCCGTCTCATCTCTGTAAGGAAGTCCGAGATCGTAATACTCCGTCTTAAGATCGATAAACGGACATAAAAGCTCATCCTTTATCATCTTCCAAATGATCCTGGTCATCTCGTCTCCATCCATCTCAACAAGAGGAGTCGTCATCTTAATCTTTTCCATGTTGCTACCACCGCCCTTCGGGGCTCCTTTCAAATATTATTCTTAAATCCATATCATCTGCATTTACAGAATGGGTCTTAACGCTCGTATGAACGTATCTCTTCCGGTAAATTTCAGATATTTTCTCTTTGTTTTATTCCAACCGTCCAATATATTCAGATAAACCTCTCCGTTTTCATAATGCCTGACACCGATGATCACTATCCAGTGCCACAGGAACAGACCCGCATTAACGAGCATGGCTACCGGAAGGCTTTCATTTATGCATTCCTCGATGGCCTCAAGCGTTTTTATCGGCTTGAACCTGACAGTCGAACCTATGCGTTTGTAATAACGGGTAAGCTTCGGTTTGTATAAGATCACGGGACCGTTCTTTACGATACGGTGTATACTCTTGAACATCTCAGTCCTGTCGCTCTCGATGCCGCAGGACGATACATCCCCTTTCCCGTACTTCTTTAGCAAAAGCGTAACGTTCATAGTACAGACACAAGCACAGTGATTGTTTGCTATATCCATGTAATCACCGGTTACCGCTATGTCGTCCTCATCAACATCTATTGCATTTTCACTGAATTTACCGTCGGGCATCTCGTGCGGATATACAAAACCGTACGGGCGTTTCTTTAT
>JAEEVO010000023.1 GCA_016290905.1 Lachnospiraceae bacterium
CACCGGGTTCCAAAATGATCACTCTCCTTGTAAATTAAAGTAGTAACAGTATATGTAAAAATAAAGAAAAAGTCAACTTTTATCTCCCTACATTTTTTTTAATATTTTTGTTGTAAATTCGTAGTATAAAGTGTATAATTTAATTTTGTATGAGATAAAGGAGTTTTCCGGAAAGAAAGGTGGTGGTTTTATGCGTACAGACGATTCTGACAGTTGCAGACGGTGTGAGTCAGCTTACGGAGGCGACGTACCTCCCCGATTGTGTACCATAAAACTGAATAAGGAGGACTCTTTTTATGACCGGAAACGAGAAGAAAGACATATCCGGGCAGGTATCTGACATCGAGGAAGAAATCCTTGTGCGAGATACAGCTGAAGACATTGCTGAAATTAAGGACGATGAAAGCAAGGATATAGCTGAAGCGGAAGAGAATGAAACTGTAGAGAATGAAGCAGAAGATACATCTTCGGGCGCAGCTCCCATGGCTATGGAGGTCCTTGAAGCGGATGCAACAAGGGCCCAGGACAAGGAGGCCGGAGATGAGCCTGAGGAGGAAGAAAAGTCTCAGGTCGATATAATGGAGGAAGTTATAGAACGAAAGGATTTCAAAGAATTCCGAAGAATGGCTTCCGAAATGAATGAGGCCGATGTGGCTTCAGTACTTGAAGAACTTGATGAAGCGGACATACTTAAGTTTTTCAGGGTTTTACCGAAAAATATCGCTGCAGACGTATTCGCTTACCTGCCTATAGATCTGCAGCAGAGCATGATACTGATGCTGACGGAAGGTGAAGCAACGAACATCATTGAAAACATGTATGTGGATGATGCTGCCGACCTTTTTGATGAGATGCCTGCAAATGTAGTAACAAGGCTGCTTGCGAAAACGAGCGCCGAAACAAGAAGGACTATCAACCAGCTGTTAAAATACCCCGATGACTCGGCGGGAAGCCTTATGACCACAGAGTATGAAGCGCTAAAGCTTCATCTTAAGGTCTCCGAGGCATTGGAGAAAATAAGGAAAGACGGTATTGACAAGGAAACGATAAATACCTGTTATGTGCTTGACAGAAACAGGACGCTTCTCGGTACCGTAACTTTAAGAAGCCTGCTTTTTGCAGATCCTGATGTAGAGGTTGGCGAGATAATGACCGAGAATGTTATCTCCATTACCACTCTTACCGACCAGGAGGATGTTGCGCGTGATTTCCAAAAGTACGACTTCTCGGTCATGCCCGTCGTTGACAGCGAGGACAGGCTTGTCGGCATAATCACGGTCGATGACGTTGTCGACATCATGCAGCAGGAGGCAACGGAGGATATCGAAAAAATGGCGGCTATCCGTCCTACAGATACTCCGTATATAAAAACAGGCGTATTCGAGACGTGGAAAAAACGTATACCGTGGCTTCTGCTCCTCATGATCTCGGCAACATTTACGGGAATGATCATAGCTCATTTCGAAGATGCGCTAAGTAAATATACAATACTTACGGCATTCATCCCCATGCTTATGGATACGGGAGGAAATGCCGGAAGCCAGGCTTCGGTTTCAATAATCCGTGCGCTCTCTCTTGATGAACTGAGCTTCGGGGATCTTCCGAGAACCGCTTGGAAAGAGTCGAGGGTTTCGCTTCTTGTCGGAGCGACTCTTGCCGTGACAAATTTTGTGAAGCTGATGCTGGTAGATAATGTAACGGCACAGGTTGCAGCTGTCGTATGCCTGACACTGGTAGTAACCGTTTTTGTTGCAAAGCTTGTAGGCTGTTCATTACCCATGTTTGCAAAGAAGCTCGGTTTTGACCCGGCAGTTATGGCATCGCCGTTTATCACGACCATAGTTGATGCGTTATCACTGCTTATTTATTTTGAGTTCGCTACCATGATCCTAGGAATAGCGGCGTAAAGATATAATTAAAGAGAGGAAAGATTTTTACATGAAAGCATTGCTTGACATATTATCCGAGAAATTTGAAAACGCCTTTGAAAAAGCCGGATACTCACGTGAGTTTGGGAAATGTGTCGTATCAAACCGTCCCGACCTCTGCGAATTCCAGTGCAACGGTGCCATGGCAGGCGCGAAGACCTATAAGAAGGCTCCGATAATGATCGCAAATGAGGTGGTCGCAGCACTTGAAAACGACGGAGTATTTAAAAGCGTTGAGGCAATTGCTCCCGGATTTATCAATATCATACTTGACGACAATTTCTTAACCGGATACCTGAACGAAATGAGCGTATCCGAAAAGCACGGTTATGAGCCTGCGGCTGTAGGTAAGACCGCTGTTATCGATTACGGCGGAGCCAACGTTGCAAAGCCTCTGCATGTAGGACATCTGCGTCCCGCCATCATAGGTGAGAGCGTAAAGAGGATATTGGCCTTTGACGGTTATAAGACTATAGGAGATGCGCATCTCGGCGACTGGGGCACACCCATCGGGCTTATCTTTACCGAGATGCAGGCAAGAAATCCTTCGCTCGTATATTTTGACGAGAACTATACAGGTGAGTATCCGGATGAATGTCCCGTAACTCTCAAAGAGCTTGAGGAGATATATCCTTTTGCAAGTGCAAAGTCCAAGGAGGACGAGGAATACAGGGCAAAAGCAAGACAGGCTGTATTTGAGCTCCAACAGGGCAGACGCGGATACAGGGCTCTTTGGGAAAGGATCATGGATATCTCAAAGGCAGATCTTAAGAAAAACTATGGCAGCCTGAATGTCTATTTTGAGCTCTGGTACGGTGAAAGCGATGCCGATCCTTATATCATGCCTATGATAGAGGATATGAAAAAGAAGGGGATCGCAAGGATAAGCGAGGGTGCTCTCGTTGTTGACGTAAAGGAAGAAACAGACAATAAGGAAATGCCTCCCTGTATGCTCTTAAAATCCGACGGTGCTGTCGGCTATGATTCCACCGACCTTGCAACGATCGTGCAGAGAATGAAGGACTTTGCTCCTAAGAAGATCATATATGTTGTGGATAAGAGACAGGGACTTCATTTTGAACAGGTATTCCGTGCGGTAAGAAAGGCCGGGATCGTAGGTGATGATACAGAACTTTTCTTCCTTGGCAACGGTACGATGAACGGAAAGGACGGAAAGCCGTTCAAGACCCGTGACGGCGGAGTGTTAAGGCTTGAAGCACTGGTACGCGACGTAAGCGACCATGTTGCGGAAAAGATGGCCGACAGGGAGCTTTCTGCTGAGGAAAAGGATGAGATAGCAAGGAAGGTAGGACTTGCGGCACTTAAATACGGCGATCTTTCAAACGCCGCAACAAAGGACTATATATTTGACATAGACAAGTTCACTTCCTTTGAAGGAAATACCGGTCCTTACATCCTTTATACCATGGTCCGTATAAAGTCGATCCTTGAGAAATATTCATCGGTTACCGGAACTTCGACCGACAAGGTAAGGGTCAGCGTCGATAAGGGTGAGATAAAAATGACGGCAGGCGGAAACGATTCCGAAAAGAAGCTCAAGCTTCAGCTCGGTCTGTTTTCCGAAAACATACATCAGGCTTCGGCAGAGCTTGCTCCTCACAAGGTCTGCACATACATTTTCGAATTGAGTAATCTTTTCAACTCTTTTTATCATGAGAACAAGATAATAGCGGAAGAGAACGAAGAAAAGAGAAAGGGCTGGATAGCTCTGATAGTGCTTACATTAAAGGTCCTGGAGTCCTGCATAGACCTTCTGGCAATTGAAGCTCCGGAAAAAATGTAAGGAAATAAACTTTTTTAATAATGATTGACTAATAAATTTATTTATAGTATAATGTATGTGTGAAAGTTTGATATGAAATGAGGATGATTATGTCAAATAAATCGTTGATCATATTTAGAAGGTTATTATTCTTATTCGCGGTAACGGTAGTTTATGCTTTTATCGCGAATATTGAGATTAAGGCAGAAACAAGAGAGGTCTGGCCACAGTATGAAGCGACGGTCATCAGCGGTGTGAATGTCCGTTCGGTACCGAGTACCGATGAAGGTGATTCAACCATCATAACCATGCTGGAAACGGGAGAAAAGGTTACGATCATCGGTAATCCTCCCAACGATAAATGGTACAGGATAAAGTTTAAGCGTGGTGATGTCGAATACGGTGTTGATGATGAGTGTTACGCATATGCAAAGTATATCGAAAAAGGAACCGAGATAACTCCTTCACCCACTCCTACACCTACAGCCACTCCCATTCCCACGCCAACACAGGCAGTTGCAACCAAGGCTCCTGTAAGCGGAACGCCCACTATTTCAAAAGCGGAAACAGCTGACGACAAAGGCAAGGAAGAGACAGAGAGCGACAGTCCAAAGAGCAGCAACTCAAAGTTTGATATCAAGATAGCGATCTACATAGTTCTCGCAGCCGGCGCAATCTTCTTCGGAACATACATTGTACTTGGTCTTTTGAAACAGAACAAGCGCAAGCAGCGTATCCAGAATGCAAGAAAGGTTGACCGCATAAGGAACGATGAGCAGCAGCAGGATAACGGAAGCAGGAAGAAGAGACCCGAGATAAGGCGTGCGGACGATCAGGGTTACGTCAGGGAAGTAAGGCAGAGCGTCTACTTCACGAACGCCGAGGATGATGACGACATGTACGGCATCATGCCGAGAGAGACGGATGACAAGAGAACTCTGAGAGCCGCCGTTGACAGACTTCAGGAGCACGACATTATTAACCATAAGATATACGGTGAAGGCGAGGTTTACGATAACTCGGATGTCAAGCTTATGGAAGTTCGTTTCGGAAACGATGTCAGATTCTTAAATAAGGATTCGATCGTTGCAAAGCGTCTGATCGAGATCATAGATGACGAGGATCAGGCTACCGCAAGACGCAGAAACAGAAGAAACAGAAACAAGAGAAACGATTATTGATAAAAAACCGGTTAAGCATTTTAGGCTTAACCGGTATATTTTTTTAAGTACAGGCTTGCTTTAATTATTCAGTACAGCCTCGCAGTGCTCAAGCATTCTCTCGATGGCCTTAAGCCCGGGAGCACCGATGGTGTTCCTCTTTTCAACACAGGTCTTAAGAGAGATCGCTTCGTAAATATCCTTTTCGAATACGGGAGAGAACTTCTTAAACTCTTCGATTGAGAGATCGTCCAAAGCACACTTCTTATCGATGCAGTAAAGCACAAGCTGTCCGATTATGCCATGAGCGTCACGGAAGGGTATGCCGTGAACAACAAGATAGTCTGCTGCGTCAGTAGCGTTTGTAAATCCGTTCCTTGCGCTCTGTGCCATAACGTCCTTGTTGAAGGTCAGGGTTGAGAGCATCCCGTCGAAAAGAGTGATGGAATCGGAAACGGTATCAAGAGCATCGAAGAAAGCTTCCTTATCCTCCTGAAGATCCTTGTTGTAAGCAAGAGGAAGCCCCTTAAGAGCAGTAAGGAGAGTGGTAAGGCTTCCGTATACACGTCCGGTCTTTCCGCGGACAAGCTCGGCGATATCGGGATTCTTCTTCTGCGGCATGATGCTGCTTCCGGTAGAATATGAGTCGTCGATCTCTATAAACCTGTATTCGTTGGTGTTCCAGATGATGATCTCTTCACTGAAACGGGAGAGGTGCATCATTATAAGAGAAAAGCAGGATAAAAGCTCGATAAGATAATCCCTGTCGGAAACACCGTCCATTGAGTTTTCGGTGGGTCCGAAGAAATCAAGGGCATGTGCGGTCATCTCACGGTCAAGGGGATAAGTGGTGCCGGCAAGCGCTCCGGAGCCCAAAGGAGAATAATTCATACGCGCTCTGGCATCCTTCAGCCTGTCACGGTCTCTGGAGAACATCTCAAAGTAAGCACCGAGGTGATGGGCTAAGGTTACGGGCTGAGCTTTCTGAAGATGTGTAAAGCCCGGCATATACGTTTCCTTGTTTGCCTTCATCAGGCCGTAGATTGTTGTAAGAAGCTTTTTAAGCTTTTTGGAGATCTCGGTAGCGGCGTTCCTGCTGTACATACGCATGTCGAGCGCAACCTGATCGTTGCGGCTGCGTCCGGTATGAAGCTTTTTGCCGGCATCACCGATACGTTCGGTAAGAACCGACTCCACAAAGCTGTGGATGTCTTCTGCGGACATATCGATCTGAAGCTTTCCTGTTTCTATGTCATTATAGATATCTATCAAACCTTTATGTATGAGGACGGCTTCGTCATGAGGGATGATCCCCTGATTCCCGAGCATGAGTACGTGAGCCATGCTTCCTTTTATATCCTCACGCCAGAAGCGGCTGTCAAAGCCTATCGAAGAATTGTATTTTGCAACAAGTTCATTTGTTTCGCCGGTGAAACGGCCTCCCCAAAGTTTCATAATAAACCTCCGCTATGCATCAAAATAGTGACGGTATAAGTCTTTAAAACGTCTCTTTTAAGGTATTATAACATAAAAGGAAGAAAAATAAAAGGATTTTACAAGAAAAGTTGACAAATCGGGTGAAAAGTTGTATTCTTTTTTATGTAAACAAGAAAAAAGAAAGGGAATCGCAGTTGCGATTTGCAGGCTTTTGTCATGGGCAGGAAGAACGATACTGATGTTATCATAAAGAACAAAAGATATAAGCTTTCCGGTTTTGAAAATGAGGAGTACCTGCAGAGGATAGCCGGATTCCTTAACAACAAGTATACCGAGATCAAGAAGGCTGATATCTACAAGAGTCTTGATAACGAGATGAAAGCTATTTTCCTTGAGATCAACCTTGTTGACGAGTATTTCAAGATGAAGAACAAGTATGAGGAGTCCGAAGCTGACAGCGAGTCGAAGAGCAATGAGATATACTCCATGAAGCATGAGATCATGAGTCTGCAGTCAAAGCTTGAGATAGCACAGAACGAGATAGAAAAGCAGAAGGCCCTCAACATTGAGGAACAGAAAAAGAACATAAAGCTTGAAACAGAGCTTTCTTCTGAAAGAAAGAGCAGAAAAACGGTTAATGAATAAAGAAAACAAAAAACCGGAGCTGCTGGCACCGGCAGGCTCCGTCGAAGCGCTTAAGGCATCTGTAAATGCAGGTGCCGATGCTGTTTATATGGGCGGAAAAATGTTTGGAGCCAGAGCCTATGCGGATAATCCAGATAACGAAGGGATCCTCGAGGCTCTGGAGTTTTGTCATTTAAGGAACAAAAAATTATATCTTACGATAAATACGCTTCTTAAGGAGGAAGAGCTTTTCGAACGGCTGTATGACTATATAGCGCCTCTGTACGAAGCGGGGCTTGACGCCGTCATAGTTCAGGATATCGGAGTCATGGACTTTATAGGGGAGCATTTTAAAGGCCTTGATATCCATGTCAGTACCCAGTGCTCGCTGACCATGGCAGAGGGCGCAAAGACAATCAGGTCTCTTGTAAAAAATCCCGAAAGCATAACGAGGATCGTCCCCGCCAGGGAGCTGTCCTTAGAGGAGCTTAAAAGCTTTAAGAAGGAAACTGAGCTTGAAATGGAGGTCTTTATCCACGGTGCGCTCTGTTACTGCTACTCCGGACAGTGCCTGCTAAGCAGCCTTGCGGGAGGCAGGAGCGGGAACAGGGGCAGATGTGCCCAGCCCTGCAGGAGGATTTATACGACCGAGGTTGACGGAAAGGATATAAGCGGGTATCTGCTTTCTCCCAAAGACATGTGCGGCATGGATCATATCCGCGAGCTGATAAGAATGGGGATCGACTCCTTTAAGATAGAGGGAAGGATGAAATCACCGGAATACGCCGCAGGAGTTGTGGAGGCGTACAGACGGATAATAGATGACAGTGTGCCGGATTTCGCAAAGGAAAAGGAGACCGTCAGCGAGCTCTATAACAGGGGCGGCTTCAATTCCGGATATTTTATGCAGCATAACGGGAAGGATATGATGAGCACCGAACGCGCGGGGCATAACGGCGTTTTGGCAGGAAATGTATCAATTGCCCGCGGCAGGAAAGCTGTGATTACATTCTCAGCTGATGTGGAAAAGGGCGATGTGCTCGAAATAAGGGACGCCGCATATGAGTTTACCGCAGGTTCTCATTTTGATAAGGGTGAAAGTACCGAGGTCCTTACCATGAAGGACAGCCTTCCTCAGAAGGGCATGAAGGTATATAGGACTAAGAACCCATCTCTGCTGGACAGTATTGACAAAAAGTATTTAAGCGAAAACATAAAGTGTCCCGTGGATATCAAGCTGGAATGTCTTACCGGCAGGGAATTGTCGCTGACAATGGGGACTTCCTTTAAGCCGGGGCTTAAAGAGACAAAGATTACTGTAACGGGAGCCGTGGTTGAGAAGGCAGTTAACGCCAAGGTATCGGAAGAGTCGCTTAAAGCTCAGGTTTCAAAGCTTGGAAATACGGATTTTTATGCAAACGAAGTCGAAATAAAAGCGGATGACGCGTTTGTATCCGTGGGAGAGCTTAACAGGCTGAGACGTGAGGCAGCGGGGCTTTTAAGAGAAGAGATGCTTAAAGCATATAAAAGAAAGCCGGCGGCAGCTAATTCTTATGATCTTAGCGGCGTCAAAACCGAAAAGCCTGAAGAAAAACCGTCCTTCTCGGCACATGCACATACCGTGGCACAGCTGAAGGCGATACTTGAGGCGGACAGGACAGGGATAATAGCCGATATTTACATGGATATGGATGATACGGCAGATCGGGCTCTTGAAATGTGCGAAAACGCCGGAAAGAATCTGTATTTTGTGCTGCCGAGGATTGTCAGAAAGGAAAACCTTGCAAAAACCTTGGCCTTTTGCGAGAAATACAGGGATTGTGCCGGGTTTCTCGTGCAGGATTACGAAGCACTCGGCATTGTAAAGGAGATGGGCACAGTCTTTAGAACCGACAGCAGCCTTTACGTATTTAATACGCGAGCAAGGGGGCTTTTTAAAAGAACCCCTAAAAACGAAACCTTAAGAGAAACTGTTAAAAACGGACTTACCGGAGGTTATACCGTGCCTGTCGAGCTTAACAGGAAGGAAATCTCAGAGGTAGCGGATGAAGACGGTGAGATGATCGTCTACGGACTGCTTCCGGTCATGGTATCGGCTCAATGCATATACAGGACGGTTACCGGGGAATGCCGGCCTCACGGACTTATAAGGTTTAAGGACGGGAAAGGCTTTGAATTTACCGATGAAGCAGACTGCAGAAATTGTACAAATACTATCTACAATTCTATGGTCTTAAATCTGCTGCACAGGTTTGATGAGGTGTTAAATACAGGATGCGGGAGATACCGCCTGCACTTTACACATGAGGATGAAAATGAGATAAGGCTTGTAATATACGGGCTTGAGACGGCTTTAAGCGGAAAAGTGCCGGTATTTCCCGAAGAAATCATGGGCATGGGACTTACAAACGGGCATTTTTCAAGAGGCGTGGAATAAAAAAAATTAAGCTTGCACTTATCAAAAAAATAGATTATAATAGAAAAAGTTTTTGATTAACACACCTAAAGTTGGAGGCATGGCATATGGTCGAGGCAGTCAGCTGTGGCGGTGTTGTTATTTTCAGAGGGAAGATTTTGTTGTTATATAAGAATTATAAGAACAAATATGAAGGATGGGTCCTTCCCAAAGGAACAGTAGAAGAGGGCGAAGAGCATAACGAGACAGCATTGAGGGAAGTGAAGGAAGAAACAGGTGTTTCCGCTCAGATCATTAAGTATGTCGGAAAGAGCCAATATACCTTTAATACTCCGCAGAACATAGTCTCTAAGGACGTCCACTGGTTCCTTATGATGTCTGATAGCTATTACAGCAAGCCACAGAGAGAAGAGTATTTTTGTGATTCCGGTTATTATAAGTACCACGAGGCGTATCATTTACTGAAATTCGCCAATGAGAAGCAGATACTTGAACAGGCTTATAACGAGTACATGGAACTGAAGAGAAGCAATCTTTGGGGAAACAAGAAATATTATTAACGACGGGTCAAAGAGGATGGCAGAAGAGGAAGTAAAAGAACAATCGGAGAGCATAGCGGAAGAGGCTCCGAAAAAAAGCTTTAAGGAAAAGCTTTTCAACAGAGAGGTCATTACCTACATCATCGCGGGCGTACTGACCACGGTTGTAAATCTCATAGCAAAATTCATTTTCCTTAACCTGATGCATATCGAAGAGAATGTTACGACGGCTCTTGCGTGGGTTGTAGCAGTTGCGTTTGCGTATGTGATAAACAATTACTGGGTATTCCTTAAGGGCAACGAAGGCTTAAAAGCAGAGACGGTCAAGATCCTGAAGTTCACCTTCGGAAGAATAATAACCTATTTCTTTGAGGCAATCCCGACTTGGCTCCTGATTACCGAAAAATACATAGACAATATACTGGGGATTTTCCCCTCGCTTCTGGACAGCATCAACGCTTCGACAAAGGCAGATTTTATTAAATATTGGATCGTTCAGCTGCCACTTCAATTCCTTGTAATAGTTCTTAACTATTTTTTCAGCAAATTGTTCGTATTTGTTACAAAAAAAGATAGAAAATGTTCCAAAACCGGAAAAGAAGACTAAAAAACACATGAAAAAGCAGGGTTTACCTGCTTTTTTTGCTTGTATTCACAAGTCGGTTATGGTATAATATAACCGACTATATCTTTAAGATATTAAACCACAAATCTCCGGTTTTTTACCGGCAGGAGTGCAGATGGATAACAGCGTAACATTGAAAAAGGGCGAAGGCAGGTCCTTAAAAAGAGGCGGCCTTTGGATATATGACAACGAAATAAAAGAGGAAAACGTAAGCGGAGAAAACGGGTGTATAGTTGATGTGCTTGATTTTGACGGTTTTTTTCTCGGCTGCGGGTTCATAAACACCAATTCGAAGATCCGCGTGAGGATGCTGACACGGAGAACGCATATCGGTACCGACATAACTCTTGAAGAACTTATAAAGGAGCGGGTCACTGAAGCTTGGGAGTACAGGAAGGCGATAGCCGATACCTCAAGCTGCAGGCTCATATTCGGCGAGGCGGATTTTCTTCCGGGTATCGTTGTTGACAAATTCGAGGATGTGCTTGTTGTCGAGTCTCTTGCGTTAGGCATAGACAGGCTTAAAGGCCTGATACTGGAGAACGTAAAGGAAGTACTTGCAAAAGACAATATAAAAATACGTGGGATTTTTGAGAGAAGCGACGCAAAGGTCCGTGAGGAAGAGGGTCTGAAACGTATCAAGGGCTTTATCGGCGACGAATTTGATACCAAGATCCTTATAAATGAGAACGGCGTGAAGTACTATGTCGATATCATGGACGGGCAGAAGACGGGATTCTTTCTCGATCAGAAGTATAACAGGCTTCAGGTTTCAAAGCTCTGCCGCGCAAAAAGGGTGCTTGACTGCTTTACCTATACGGGTTCGTTCGCACTGAACGCGGCGGCAGGAGGCGCAAGCGAGGTAACGGGCGTTGATATTTCTGAACTTGGCTGTAAGCAGGCAACGGAGAATGCCGAGCTGAACGGTTTTTCCGACAGGGTACGTTTCGTATGCGAGGATGTTTTTGAATATCTTCCGAAACTTTATGAAAAAAACGAGAGATTCGATGTTATAATACTGGATCCTCCCGCATTTACAAAGTCGAGGGATTCCGTTAAAAATGCTGTAAAGGGTTATAAAGAGATAAATTTACGAGCCATGAAGCTGTTAAAGAACGGCGGCTTTCTGGCAACCTGCTCGTGCTCGCATTTCATGACGCCGGAGCTTTTTTATGAAGCCATAAGGTCGGCAGCGAAGGACGCGCACAAGAGGATACGTCAGGCAGAATACAGGACACAGGCGGCCGATCATCCCGTACTGTGGGATTCCGACAGCTCTCTGTATCTGAAGTTCTATATTCTGCAGGTATGTGACGAAAAATAACTTTGGTGGTTGTTCCCGGGGGAAGAATAAATGTTAATTGGAGAAAACAAAACCGGAAAGAAAACGGTCGGGATGATAATATGTCTTGTTTTATGCCTGGTCTGTTCCGTTTTCAGCAAATATGTCGAATCACATCCGGAGCTTCAGTTCGGATACGGTTCCATGATACTTCCGTCCACAAGCTTTCTTGGCGTGATACAGGCTGTTAAGAGCCTCTTGTGCATACTTATGATCTGCTTTGATTATAAGAGAGGAAGGGTTATCACATTCGTATACCTTACAGCCTCCATGGTCTCCATGATCGTAGGTCTGATAAGGCTGGGCAACTTTACTTCGCTTCCCGGTCTTTACAACACCGTGATCACGGCAATCTCGGTCCTTATAATCTCAAGACAGCTGGAAAAAAGTGACAAAAGAGCCGTTACCGACTATCTCACCGGATTAAGGAACAGGAGAGGACTTTCTTCGCTCCTTGAGCTTAAGATAAGAGAGAAAAAGCCATTCCATGTAGTTTACTTTGAGATCAACAATTTCAGGACCATAAATGACAATCTCGGACATAAATACGGGGATGTCGCCTTAAAGTCGGTAGCCAATCATCTGATGGAACTGGAGGATGAAAATTCTGTATTTGTCAGCCGTGTCGGCGGCACCGAGTTTGCTGCAGTGGTTTTCGGGAACATAGAACCGAAGAACTTTGCTGAAGGTGTCATGGAGAAGATCGGAAACAGCATTACCAATGCGGATGAAGGCTTTGAGATAAGCATAGCCCTTTCGATATACGCCGGGATTTCTTCTTTCCCCGGAAATGCGGACAATGTTGACGATCTGCTGAAATATGCCGATATAGCCGTTTACAACGCAAGACACGGGAAGAACAGGAAGGTTGAGTTCTTCGATGAGACCATGAGAGACAGATTCACCAGGCAGATAGAGCTTGAAAAGATTGTAAAGGAGAGCCTTAACAAGGATTATTTCTATCTCGTATACCAGCCTCAGTATGAAATGCAGGAAAAGAGGCTTAGGGGATTTGAGACGCTGATCCGTTTGAAACAGCCGGACGGCGAGATAATAAGCCCCGGAGAGTTCATACCGGTCGTTGAGAAATCGGATCTCATCATGAAGATAGACAGCTATGTCATGAAGCGCGCCATGCGTGAAGCAAAGAAGATGATCGAGGCATACGGTAATGATATCGTGATATCGATAAATGTATCGGCCAAGAACATTTCTTCACCGGGTTTCGTGCCGGAAGTAAAGCAGGCGCTTGAAATGACCAAGTTCCCGCCCGAGTGTCTTGAAATCGAGATAACCGAGTATTCCTTCGCAGAAGAGAAAGAGGTTACGATACAGAACGTAAATGAGCTCAGGACCATGGGCATACAGATAGCGCTTGACGACTTCGGAACAGGCTATACATCGCTTTCACAGGTAATGCATCTTCCGATCAGCCTTCTGAAGATCGATAAGAGCCTGATAGATGATATCGAAAATAATCAGGTTAACCGTGATTTTGTCGACGCCATCATCTACATGGGACATCTGATGAACTGCGAGGTAATCTCTGAGGGCGTTGAGTCTCAGGAACAGCTTGAGCTCTTAAAACAGCATGAATGCGACTTCGTGCAGGGTTATGTATGGGGTAAGCCCATGGAATATGATAACGCAATGGAATTATGTAAAAAGGAAGCATCATAAAAGTTTTTGAAGCGGTTTAGGAGGGGTTATGGATAAAGAATATCAACCTGTGCTGCCGTTTGACTGCACTTTAAATGATAATTTCGTGGTTTATGACAATGTAAAATATGAATGCAGGATTGACAGGTATCAGTCAGAATCGCCCGTAACCATGCATCACTCGAACATGGTCAAGTACTATAACTGCAATTTTGAGGAAAAACCGATGCAGCTGGGCGGAGACTGAATGTTAAAAATCTGTTTATAAAACATTAATAAAAGGTGAATAAAAAAATATTTGCCTTTTTTGTAATGTTATAGTATAATATCGCAGAATGTGTGTAAAGGGTGATATTTTTATGTTGTCCTCCGGATCCTCAAAAAAGGGTTATCATAAGGCGGGATGACAGGAAAGGAAGAAGATTATGGAAGCAGGATATGATACAGGCCTGGGAGAAGTTGTTATTTCCACCGATGTTATAGAAAAATGCGCCGGTGCTTCGGCAGTGGAGTGTTTCGGTGTAGTGGGCATGGCATCAAAGAACATGCGTGACGGTCTGGCCAAGCTTTTAAAGAAGGAAAATTTAAGCAACGGCGTTTCTGCCAAAGTTGAAGGCAACAAGATCAAGATTGACATCCACATTATTGTTTCTTACGGTGTGAACATTCCTTCTGTATGTGACAACCTGTTGGAGAACGTAAAGTATAAGGTAGAAGAGTTTACAGGCGTAAAGGTTGATAAGATCAACATATTTGTTGAGGGCGTAAGAGTAATCGATTGATTTGGAGGAACTGTAACGTGTCAGTAAGTGTTATAGATGCCGGTTTGCTGAAGAAGATGTTCATTGGAGCAGCAGCAAATCTGGAATCACAGAAAGAGATCATAAACGAGCTTAATGTTTTCCCTGTACCGGACGGTGATACGGGAACAAACATGACTATGACTATCATGTCCGCTGTGAGTGAGGTTAACGCTCTCGAGGATCCCTCGATGGAAGAGCTTGCAAAGGCTATATCCAGCGGATCCTTAAGGGGAGCAAGAGGTAACTCCGGCGTTATACTTTCCCAGCTTTTAAGAGGTTTTACAAAGGTTATCAAAACTGTCGATGTCATAGATATCGAGACTGCCGCAAACGCATTCCAGAAGGCGGTTGAGACGGCTTACAAGGCAGTTATGAAGCCCAAGGAAGGCACCATACTTACGGTTGCCAAGGGCGGAGCTGACAAGGCCATGGAGCTTCTCGGTACTACGGATGATTTTGTGGTATTCGGTGAAAAGGTCATCAACTATATGGCAGAGGTCCTTGAATACACACCCGAGCTTCTTCCTGTATTAAAGGAAGCGGGAGTTGTTGACTCGGGCGGAACAGGTCTTTTGGAGGTAATGAAGGGCGCATTTGCAGTTATGTGCGGTAAAAAGCTTGAGGTTAAGACTCCGGAGCCCGTAAAGAAACAGGAAGTAAAGGTAGTAAATACAGAAGATATATCTACATCAGACATAAAGTTCGGATATTGTACAGAGTTCATCATCTTACTTGACAATGAGTTCACGGAGCTTGATGAGACAGAGTTCAAGGCGTACTTAGAGTCAATAGGTGATTCCATCGTATGCGTTGCGGATGACGAGGTAGTCAAGGTTCATGTCCATACAAACGATCCCGGACTTGCCATCCAGAAGGCACTTACCTTCGGACAGCTGACCAGGATGAAGATCGACAATATGCGTGAAGAGCATAACGAGAAGCTCGGTCTTGAGGCAGAAAAGGCAGAGGCTGTAAAATCCGGTGCTATAAAGGCGGCAGCAGTTAAGCCCGCAGCACTTCCTCCGAAGGAGAACGGATTCATCGCAGTTTCCGTAGGTGACGGCATAAACGAGATATTCAAGGGTCTCGGGGTTGACTACATCATTGAGGGCGGTCAGACCATGAACCCGAGCACCGAGGATATGCTCAACGCCATAGCTCAGGTTAACGCAAATAACATATTCATTTTCCCGAATAACAAGAACATCATCCTTGCCGCAGATCAGGCAAAGGCCATGACAAATGACAAGAACATCATCGTCATCCCCTCAAAGACTGTTCCTCAGGGTATAGCAGCCATTATCAACTTCGTTTCCGGTAAGAGCATTGAGGAGAACGAGGCTTCAATGAAGGAGGCAATGGAGAGGATAAAGACCGGTTCCGTTACATATGCTGTAAGGGATACAAAGATTGACGGGCTTGAGATCAAGAACGGCGACTTTATGGGTCTTGACGATCACTCCATAAAGAGTACCGGCGCCGATATAAGTGAAGTTACGATAGAGCTTATAAAGTCCATGATAGAAGAGGACAGCGAGCTTATAAGTATCTACTACGGAGCCGATGCCGATGAGGAGTCTGCTAACGCCATAGCGGATAAGCTTATGGAAGAGTATGATTACCTTGATGTCGAGGTACATTCCGGAAACCAGCCGGTATATTATTACATCATTTCTGTAGAATAATATTTGAATTTGAGAAAGACAGGGAACGAATCTCTGTCTTTTTTGTATGTCATTCTGAAAAATTAGTGTCATTCTGAGCGAAGCGAAGAATCTTTTTGCAAAAAGGATCCTTCGCTGACGCTCAGGATGACAAAACAAGAGTTATGGAAAACTTCGCTGACAGCTTCCCCCAAGGGGGAAGCCTTAACTCAGTTACAACGAGGTGAATTTTTAAAAAATTTCAACAAAATTAGCACTCACCACTTGACAGTGCTAACAATTTGTGATATAACATCCTTAGAAAGCCGGAACAGGATGTTTTTTTAATGCGGTTTTGGCTTAAGATCTCTACAGAAAGCAGGTGAGTTCATGAATATTAACAAGTTTACACAAAAGTCGATCGAGACTTTACAGCTTTGTGAGAAGCTGGCATCGGATTACGGGAATTCGGAGATAGATCAGGAGCATCTTGCGATGGCGCTTGTTTCTATTGATGAAAGCCTGATAGCCGGTCTTATCGAAAGGATGGGACTGGACATAAATGCGTACAAGTCGGAAGTCGAAGCACTTCTGAACAAAAAGGTAAAAGTATCCGGAAACGTACAGGTGGGAGTAACCAGGGTATTGAACCAGGTACTCACGGGAGCAGAAGACGAAGCCAAAGCAATGGGAGACTCCTATGTATCCGTTGAGCATCTTTTCCTCCGCCTGATAAAGGAAGCAACCGGAGACCTGAAGAAGCTCTTTAAGGACAGCGGCATCAACAGGGAAAGCTTTTTAAAGGTACTGTCACAGGTAAGGGGCAATCAGACCGTGCAGACCGATAACCCCGAAGCAACCTACGATACATTGAAGAAATACGGCACGGACCTTGTCGAACGTGCAAAGGAAGGCAAGCTCGATCCTGTTATCGGAAGGGACAGCGAGATAAGGAACGTTATCCGTATCCTTTCACGTAAGACAAAAAACAACCCTGTGCTCATCGGTGAGCCCGGTGTCGGTAAAACAGCGGTAGTCGAAGGACTGGCCCAGCGTATCGTTGCGCAGGATGTTCCCGAGACACTAAAGGATAAGACTATATTTGCACTCGATATGGGCGCACTTGTCGCAGGTGCGAAGTACAGGGGCGAGTTTGAGGAAAGACTTAAGGCAGTCCTTGATGAGGTCAAGAAATCCGACGGAAGGATCATACTGTTTATCGATGAGATACATACAATAGTCGGCGCAGGAGCATCAGAAGGCTCCATGGATGCCGGAAACATGCTTAAGCCCATGCTTGCAAGGGGCGAGCTGCACTGTATCGGAGCGACAACACTTGACGAGCACAGAAAGTATATTGAAAAGGATGCGGCACTTGAGCGTCGTTTCCAGCCCGTTATGGTCGATCAGCCGACGGTTGAGGATACTATATCAATACTCCGTGGCATAAAGGACAGATATGAGCTGTTCCACGGCGTAAAGATATCAGACTCTGCGCTTGTAGCCGCTGCAGTACTTTCGGACAGATATATCTCGGACAGATACCTGCCCGATAAAGCCATCGACCTTGTGGATGAGGCATGCGCCATGATAAAGACGGAGCTTGATTCCATGCCCGCAGAGCTTGATGAACAGAGACGTAAGATCATGCAGCTTGAAATAGAGGAAGCGGCTTTAAAGAAAGAGGATGATTCCTTAAGCAAGGAGCGTCTTGAAACGCTCAGAGGTGAACTGCAGAGACAGCGTGAAGAGTTCATGCAGCTTAAGACCAAGTGGGAGAATGAGAAGAGCGAGGTAGACAAGGTTACAAAGGTAAAAGAAGAGATAGACGCCATAAACCGCGATATAGCACAGGCGGAGCGTGAGTATAACCTTGAAAAGGCCGCAGAGCTTAAATACGGAAAACTGCCCGAGCTTCAGAAAACCTTAAAGGAGCTAGAGCTTGCAAAGAACGGCAGGGAAAACGAGCTTGTACACGAGTCCGTAGAAGAGGACGAGATAGCAAGGATCATATCGAGATGGACGGGCATACCCGTATCAAAGCTTTCGGAAACTGAAAGGCAGAAAACCTTAAAGCTTGATGAACAGCTCCATAAACGTGTTATCGGACAGGATGATGCGGTTGAGAAAGTAACAGAAGCCATCATCCGTTCAAAAGCCGGCATAAAGGATCCTTCAAAGCCCATCGGTTCATTCCTTTTCTTAGGACCTACGGGTGTCGGTAAGACTGAGCTTGCAAAAGCCCTTGCAGAGAGCCTGTTTGACGATGAGAGCAATATTGTCAGGATAGATATGAGCGAATACATGGAGAAATTCTCCGTATCGCGTCTTATCGGAGCGCCTCCCGGATATGTCGGATATGACGAGGGCGGACAGCTTACTGAGGCAGTAAGGAGAAAGCCTTACAGTGTAGTACTTTTCGATGAGATAGAAAAAGCACATCCCGATGTGTTCAATATTTTGCTGCAGTGCCTGGATGACGGACGTATAACCGACTCCTTCGGAAAGACGGTTGATTTCAAGAACACGATAATCATCCTGACCTCCAATATAGGTTCTCAGTATCTTCTTGACGGCATAAAGGAAAACGGCGAGATAAGCGAAGAGGCAGAAAAAATGGTAATGGATGAGCTTCGTAGTTCGTTCAGGCCCGAGTTCCTGAACCGTCTTGATGAGATCATATGCTTTAAGCCTCTTAACAGGAATAACATATCATCCATCGTCGGACTGCTGGTAAAGGATATCAACAGAAGACTTGCCGACAGGGAGCTTGCGGTTGAACTGACGGACGAGGCCTGCGCTTTTGTTGCCGAGAACGGCTTTGATCCCGTATACGGCGCAAGACCTTTAAAGCGTTATATCCAGAAGAACGTTGAAACTCTTGCCGCACGGCTTATACTTGAAGGCGAAGCCGGCAGAGGCGATACCATACTTATAGATGTTGAAAACGGAGCCTTAAAAGCCCGCAGAAAATAAAAACAGGTTAAAACAGACGTATTCACATGACGGGAAGGAAAAGATATGCGGATTGCGGTTTGCGATGATGAAGAGAGATTCCTTGACGATATCAGGGAACACATCTATGCGTTATATAACAGCCTGGATGTCGTAGTCGACTGCTTCAAAGGCGGTAAGAGCCTGATAAAGGCATTTGAAAAACAGGGCTACGACATCGCATTTCTTGATATAGAGATGCCTGAGATGGACGGGATAACACTGGCTCGGAAGCTGAGGGAGCTCAGCCGCGATCTTAATATCGTTTTCCTTACCGGTCATGTTGAGTATGCTCTGGAAGGATATGAAGTAAATGCGTTAAGGTACTTGACAAAGCCGGTCAGGGAGGATAAGCTAAAGGAAGTATTAAGATATGTTTCGGGCAAGCTGACAGGCGGCAGGCGCATAAAGGTAAGGCTTGACGGCGAAGATACCTTCATAGATGTCGGCGACATCATATATCTTGAGGCACAGAACCAGTATATCATGATATATACCAGAAACGGCGATTTCCTGGTACGTTACAATATTTCCGATTATGAGAACGAGCTGTCAAAAGACGGTTTCTTCAGGACACACAGAAGCTATCTTGTCTCTCTTTCAAAGGTAAAGAAGATAGGAAAGGCAGAGGTGGTCATGGAAGGCGGGAAAACGGTACCGGTAAGCAGAAGCTGCATAAAGCCGTTGAAGGAAGCACTTTACGCATATATAGAATCATCGGCTTTTTAACCCGGGCAGGGCGCACTTTAGGGGCAACATGAATACTATAGAGACTTATACATGGGGACAGCTCTTATATAACGAATTGTTCAATTTGTTAAGCTGTATTTCGATGGCTTTCAACATTTTGAACGTTGTGCTGATAAGAAACTGTTTCCTTGGCGGAAGACTGAAATTCACAAAAAAAACCATATACAGGGCGATGTCGATAGTCCCCCTGTTCTTTTTGTATTTCCTTGTCGGGGCGGTGATAACCCTGATCGAGAACGGGTGGGATTTCTCTGCCGATATACAGGTGGATACTTCAATCAATATCTGGCCCTATGTGGTAAGGCTCCTTGTATTTGCCGTTGTATTTTTCACTTCATTTGAGGTATATGAAAAGTACAGATTCCTTCATTCGCTGGGACTGTACCTTGCAGTGGTTTTGATCGAGTTTTATTTCCAGAATCTGATACTATATATCATGACATATTTTTCCGATAATATGTCAGATACAGCATACAGGTTATCAGACATGCAATTGGGGGATAATCTTGTATATACTTTCCTTGTGTTGTACTTCGTCATTATATTCGGTATTTTCCTGCTTATGTATTACGGTTTCCATAAACACCACGTATCCATTTACATATCATGGGGATACAGGATTTTCTTTATCGTATGGGTACTTGTCATAGGTATATTCCCTATGATCCCCATCGTGCAGGAAAGCGAAGAGCTTATGTACAGACTGATGAGATACGGGATAGGGATAATGATCCCGCTGCTTGTCATCGGTGTTCCGTTGTTCATAATCGCGGTTGTGTCCAGACGTCTGACTGCTGAAAAGAACGAGCATCAGGAGGAATATATCAATTCTGAGCTTGAGTATATCAACCAATACAAGAAGAATCAGAGTGAAACAAGAGCTTTCAGACATGATATGGTAAATAACCTATCATTGCTCTCGATGCTCATGGAAAACGGCAGGAGTGAAGAGGCCAAGGATCATCTTGATTCTCTTTTGGGGAGTATAAAGGCACTTTCGCCCAAATACAGCACCGGAGATGAAATGCTTGACTGCATAGTTACTATGAAGGCTTCGGTCATGGAGGAAAAAGGGATTTCCTTTGAGCTTGAAGGTGTTGCCGACGGTGGACTTAAGATGAAACCGGTTGAGCTCTGCTCGCTGTTTGCAAATGCTCTTGACAATGCGATAGATGCATGTGAAAAGGTTACGGATGAAAAGAGGATCAGCTTTAAAATAAAGAGAACGGAAGCCTTCTTTAACATAAGGATTGAGAATACATATGCTCCGTCCGGTGCCCGTATGGATGGGAGCTTCCTCGAGGAAGGCGAGAATTTTACTTCGAAGGAGAACAAAAACCTGCACGGTTACGGGCTTAGGAATATGAAGCAGATTGTTTCAAGCTATAACGGTATGCTGAAGATTGAGACCTCGGATTCAATCTTTAAGCTTACCATTAATATACCGAGGTGAGACTTATAATGGGCAACGAAATTTAGATCACACCTCATCCGGCTGCGTTGCAGCCACCTTCCCCTCGAGGGGAAGGCTTAATGGGGGAAGAGAAAGACCTCAATTTGCAGTTTGCGACAAAAAACGTGCAATTCACAACAGAATTTAAGCAAATATTCTTCAGTTAGTATATAACATACACTGTCAACAGGCAGTGTATGTTTGCACGTTAGGGCAGAGAAAAGAAGGTGATATTTATATTAGCTGAAACTTATGCAAAGGGCTGTAAGATCTGCTGTGTCAAAGAAAAAAAGCTTGATGATGTGTTTAAGGATGAAAGCTTTCCTTTCCCTGAAAATAAGGAAGAACTGAAAGAGGAATGCCGGGAGTATCTGAAGAAAAAAGGAGTTGTGTATTCGGTACATTTCAAAAAGAAGCTTATCGGACTGTATGTGTTTAAGTGCGAGAACCTCGATCTGATACTGGTACATAAGATTTCCTATAATATGGAAGATATTGTCAGGGCGGAGGTTGAAAAACACATAAAGCTGCTGATACACACCAGGGTAGTGAACAGAGGCTTTGACAGAGCGGTATGGGAGAATGAAACGATCGAGAGGGATTATGTAAAACAGAATCCTGCGCCGATAATACTGTTTCTTGTTTTATCAATAGTAAACGTTATCATACTGGTAGCAAATCTCTATTTTGAAAACAAAGCGGTAACCGCAGTGGTATCAACAATTTCCGCGATAGCGATAATTATTGTATCGATAGTGTACTACAGGAAGTATTATAACAGTAAGTAGATTTTGCGGCAGCCCCCATGTACGGGACGCCGTCAAATATAAACGGAATTTATTACAGGAGGACAAATAAGTGATACAGATTAACGAACTCACAAAGATTTACAAGCTTACCGCAAAAAAGATGCAGGAGCTTAAAACCAAGGAGAACACGAAGATAGCGGTTAACAACATATCCTTAGTGGCAAAACCCGGTGAGATCTACGGGCTCCTCGGAACAAACGGCGCCGGGAAGACCACCACTTTAAGATGTGTTGCTACGCTTCTTAAGCCTACGAAGGGTCAGATAAGCGTATGCGGTTATGACACTGTCAAGGACGGACAGAAGGTACGTGACAGCATCGCATTTCTTACAAATGAGATAAAGCTCGACCCGAATTTCTCCGCAGACTATATGTTCAAATTCTTCGGAAGGCTTCACGGTATGAGCGAGGAACAGATTGTTGCAAGAAGAGAAGAACTGTTCAACGTATTCGGCATAAACGATTTTAAAAATAAGAAGATCGAAGAGCTTTCAACCGGTATGAAGCAGAAGGCAGCGATCGCCGTAAGCCTTGTTCACGATCCCGAAGTTGTCATTTTCGATGAGCCTACATCAGGTCTTGACATAGTTACCGCAAGAAATGTAACGGACTATCTTAAATTCTTAAGGGATCAGGGAAAGACAGTCATAGTTTCAACCCATATCATGAGTGAGGCAGAAAAACTGAGCGATCGTATCGGAGTTATAATTAACGGTAATAAGGTTGCTGAGGGAACCTTAAGTGAGATCATTTCACAGAATGAGGCTGAGGATCTTGAGGATGCATTCTTCAGGCTTTACAGCAAGCATAATCCGGAAGGAAAATAATTTTCCGGTAACTAAAAAAGATAATAAAGAGAAAATCTGATTGCTTAATAAACGGAGGAAAAAATGAACGGTACTGTTATTATACTTAAAAAGGAATTAAAAAGAGTATTCGGAGATAAGAAGCTGGTATTCAGCCTTTTTATCCTTCCTGCGATAATCATGGTCGCATTATACGGGATCATGGGATTCATGATGGGAAAAATGAGTGATGATATTGAGGAACACAGAAATTCGGTATATGTTGTAAATGCTACCGAAGGTTTTAAAAACATCATTTCGGCTACCGGTTATGATAAGAACAATGATGTGATATACCTTTCCGAGGAGGAGTACAGGGCAGCAGCCAAGCTTGATGATGATCTGGCTAAAAAGGAAGATGCCATAAAGACTGAAGAGGACTTCCTTAACTATCAGGTTAAGAACAACATGGTACAGCTTGTGGTTTATTTCGAGAAGGATTTCAGCAAGAAATATGATAGCTACACCAAGAGCGGAGATCAAATACCTTCGATAAACCTTTACTACAATCCGACAGAAAACTATTCAACAAATACATACGGTGTTTTCACCGCTTCGATAATGAACACTTATCAGTCTTCACTTCTTAAGAACAGGCTTGAGAAGGAAAAAATCGATATGGAAAGCCTCAACGTATTCAATGTTGTTGAGACTACCGTAGCAAAGGAAGCAAAGGAAAAAGGAAAGTTCATCTCAATGATGCTTCCTTATATGATGGTAATCATGCTCTTTGCCGGAGCAATGAGCGTTGGTGTTGACGCAATAGCAGGTGAGAAGGAGAGAGGAACACTTGCAAGCATGCTGCTTTCACCCGTTAACAGAGGCCAGATAGTTGGAGGCAAGATAATCTCGCTTATGATCCTTTCGGGACTTTCCGCAATAGTATATGTTGTTTCGATGATGGTGGCTATGCCTGTAATGAAGGCTCTCGGCGGTGAAAGTGCAGATATGGCCCAAGGTCTCGGAAATCTTGAGTTATCACTTGTTCAGGGACTCCAGCTTGTAGCTATAATGCTTACACTGGTATTCCTCTTTGTAGCACTGATCGCATTCCTTGCGGTAAGGGCAAAGGACGTAAAGACGGCAAGCACATACATCTCACCCGTATATATCGTGGTTATGGTAGCAGGTATGCTGACAATGTTCATGTCAGGCGACAAGGTTCCCACCTACAGATATGCGATCCCTGTATACGGCAGCGCCGTTGCGGTTAAGGATCTCTGCGTAAATGAGCTTACGGCTGTGAACTTCCTTGCAAGCCTTTCGGGAGCACTGATCCTTGCAGTGATCTTTACCGTACTTATCACCAAGTCATTTAATGATGAAAGAGTAATGTTCAATGCTTAAAAATGAGCTTTTGATCATTGATTGACGAAAAACATACGTTTGTTGTTTTGAACAAGAAAGACGTGAAATAATCTATAAAAGACAGGGGGCGCCGCCTCCTGTTTTTTGTGTGATAAGCGAATGCCCACATTGGAAGCTTGCTTCCGAAATGCGGGTTGGAATAAATTTTTTCTGCCGGAGTCGGAAATGGTTGCATTATTCACTCTGTGGTGGTATATTAATAAAAGCTATAAATACTTTTTACGGAGGGTTTATTTATGAGATCGAAATGTGGAGAAGTGCTTCTTAGAAGTCTTTTACTTATGCTTCTGATCATGACGGTTTTTGCACTTGGCGGATGTAAGAAAAAGTCCGGCGGAAGCGATGATTCATCCGACAAAAAAACGGAGAAGAAATCAGACAACAAGGATGATGATGATAACGATGAAGACGATGATAAAAAGTCAGGAAAAGAAAAAGACGATGACGATGACGGGGAAAAAGAAGATGTAAATAAAGATCCAAATGTTGTTACAGCTGCTCCTGGGCTCACTGAAGAAGCAAAGCCTGTTGACGGCGGAAATACCGGTACGGGAAATGCAGCTAAAGCAAAAGAAGCTTTGGCGAAAAAGCTGAACGAAGAGTATGGCAAGTTTAAACAGGAAAAACTCGACGAGTGGACATATGTCATTGACAATGTTTTTGATCCGGTTGATGCCTATGATTATGATAAAGAAGGAAGAGCATACATTACCAGGTTGAATTCAAATTACAACTGGGAAACGTTTGATATGGCAAAGCAGTTCTTATATGCGTATGCCGATCTTGACGGTGACGGGGCTGACGAGCTTATCACGGTTGCAAGATATCCGGGTGTTGACTGGGGAACATCCGAGTTTACCATTTATAAGTATAAGGACGGTAACGTAATCTACATGCTTGCTCCCGAAACAACCGAATATGTTTATTCGGATACTGTTTATCCCTTTACTTTTTATAACGGGTATAAATATTTATACTTAATGGGATACGGTATTGATGAGATAGACCAGTATTTCGTGCTGACCGGGGACAGATACGAGAAGCTTGCGTCGATGCCTTCCGACAAGGGTTCCTCAGGAACCGCAGTTACCATGAGCAGGGTTGAAAACCTTGAGAATCCTCTTTCGCAGAGAGAACAGAAGCTGCTTAAGGAAACTCTTGCCAAGTGGCTTGTGGATCTGGCTATAGACGACGGACATATGACCACTTCTTCATATAATTTCGTTAATGATGATATCGATGGCGACGGCCTGGAAGAGCTGCTGGTAAATGACGGCGACGAGATCTACATTTACGGGATCCGTTACGGAAGTTCCAATCTCGTATTTTACAAAGATATGGAATTTGAGGGTGAAAACGGCGTAACATATTATCCCGATCAAAAGGTTGTATGTTTATACAGCGAGTACAGCGGCGACGAGGGTTCTTACCGTTATTACTCAATGAATGAATATTATTACGATCTGAGCAACGGATATTATGATGCCAAGCTTTTATACAGGGCACAGAACGAAACACAGAAGAAGAACAGCTCCGGAAGATACGAGGCTTATTCTTCAAGTGAAAATTACTTCTATGACGGGGCAGCCATTACAGCTCAGAAGTATGCATCATTGGTACCCAGAGGAAGAGAATGGAAGATAAATGCGGCTTATTTATCCAAACAGAAATCACAGACCGGCACATATAATTCGGAGTGGATATTCTATGATTCGGATTCACGTTACTTAAGTGAATATGAGCTGTACTGGTTTACAAAGGATCAGTGCAGATTTGCAAGGAATGAGATATATGCCCGCAGGGGAAGAAAGTTTGATACAAAGGAAGTTAGGGAATACTTTGAATCAAAGTCATGGTACAGGGGTACGATCGATTCAAGTAAATTCGATTCCGTCGTTAAGTTTAACGCTTATGAGTCTGCCAATATCAAGCTGATAGAAGACTATGAGAAGAAGATGGGATATACAAAATAAAATGTATAAAAAGTACTTGACAAATGAATAATTATTAGTATAATGGTGTATATTATTTGTATAATATACACCGTTTTCTTCGTACGACATCACAGAAAGCGGCATAAAATAAAGAGATGTTTAAGAAAGGGGGATTTTTGAAGATGAAGAAAATATTCATTGACGGAGCCGAAGGAACAACAGGACTTAAGATTTTTGAGAGGTTTAAGGACAGATCGGATATAGAGATACTTAAGATAGACAGCGCACTGAGAAAGGACGAGAACGAGATTAAGAAGTTTATCAATGCTTCGGATATCACATTCCTGTGCCTGCCGGATGCTGCAGCAGTTGATGCTGTCAAGCTGGTTGAGAATCCCGATACTGTCATCATAGATACTTCGACAGCGCACAGAACGGCAGAAGGCTGGACCTACGGTTTCCCCGAACTTTGCAAGGAACAGAAGGAAAAAATCGCTTCTTCCAAGAGAATAGCAAATCCGGGCTGTTATGCAACAGGATTCATAAGTCTTGTTTATCCGCTTGTAAGCTCCGGGCTTCTTCAGAAGGATTATCCTCTTTCGTGCTTTGCGGTTTCCGGATATTCGGGAGGCGGAAAGAAGCTCATAGCTCAGTATGAGGATCCCGACAGGAACAAGTGCATGTCTTCGGCGAGAGAGTACGGTTTCGGACAGAATCATAAGCATTTAAAGGAAATGAAGGAACTGTGCGGCATAGACAGATTACCGCTTTTCTCACCCTTAACAACAGATTACTTCAGCGGTATGACGGTTCAGGTGCCTTTATATACAGATCTTCTTACAAAGAAGGCTTCACCTGAGGAGATAAGGGATATATTTGCAAAGCATTATGAGGGCCAAAAGTTCATAAAAGTAATGCCCATAGGCGCAGATGCGGAAAAAGGAAACGTTATCTTCTCGGATGAGATGTCCGGCAGGGACGACCTCCTGATCTACGTTACAGGTAACGAGGACAGGGTTGTGGTTACCAGCAGCTTCGATAATCTTGGCAAGGGTGCGTCCGGCGCAGCCATCCAGAACATGAACATAGTAATGGGCATTGACGAAGCAACAGGACTTGTGCTATAATCTGATTTCAATCGGCGTAAGAAAAGACATATATAAACGAAAGGAAAAGATATGCAGAAGACAGATGGCGGAGTTACCGCTGCAAAAGGATTTAAGGCTGCATGTTGTGCAGCAGAGATAAAGTATAAAAACCGTACGGATATGGCTATGGTTTATTCCGAAAAGCCCTGCGAATGTGCCGGCACCTTTACAAGTAATGTTGTAAAGGCCGCATGTGTACAGTGGGATCAGAAGATCGTTTATTCCGGTAAGCCCATGCAGGCGGTTGTATGTAATTCGGGTATCGCCAATGCATGTACAGGACAGGAAGGCTGGGACGCATGCGAAAGTACAGCAAAGGCCGTAGAGTCAGAGCTTGGTATAGATTATGAGACCGTTGCGGTTGCATCTACCGGCGTTATAGGTATGCAGTTACCCGTTGAAAAGCTGGTAAACGGTGTTTCGGAAATGAGCAAGACTTTGTCGGGCAGCATCGAAGCAGGTACTGCCGCATCAAAGGCTATCATGACTACGGATACGATAAATAAGGAAATAGCCGTCACATTTGAGATTGACGGAAAGACCGTTACATTGGGCGGCATGAGCAAGGGTTCGGGTATGATCCATCCCAATATGTGCACAATGCTCGGTTTCCTGACTACGGATATAAGTATTGATAAGAAGCTTCTTCAGGAAGCATTAAGCGATGTTGTAAAGGATACCTTCAATATGATAACTGTTGACGGTGACACTTCCACAAACGATACATTGCTTATCTTGGCAAACGGTCTTGCAGAAAACGCTAAGATAACAGAAAAGAACGAGGCTTATGATGAGTTTTACGATGCACTTTTCTATGTCTGCAGATTTTTGGCAAGGACAATGGCAAGTGATGGCGAGGGTGCAACAAAGCTTTTTGAAGCGAAGGTTATAAATGCAAAGTCGAAGGATGACGCAAGGACGCTTTCGAGAGCCATCGTAGGTTCAAATCTTTCAAAGGCAGCCATCTACGGATGCGATGCGAACTTCGGCAGGTTCCTGTGTGCCATGGGCTATTCGGGTGCTCAGTTCGATCAGAATGATGTAGAACTTTTCTTTGAGAGCGACGCCGGCAGGATGCAGGTATTCGATCACGGCACACCTTTGACATTTGATGAGGAGCTGGCAAAGAGAATACTCGCTGCTTCAGAGGTTACCGTTTTCGTGGATATGCACGAAGGTTTGGAAGAAGCCACCGCATGGGGCTGCGACCTTACATACGATTATGTAAAGATCAATGCGGACTACCGCAGTTAATTTAATATGTAATGCTGATATGACAATGGGGACGGTTCTTTTTGTCACATCTTGTCATCCTGAGTGCAGCGAAGGATCTTAAAAGAATAAAAATAGAAATAGGATGGAAAAAATCATGGGAAACGAGAACGTATTAACAAACAGTCAGAGAGCGGGAGTGCTTGTGCATGCCCTTCCCTATATCCAGAAATACAACAATAAGATCGTTGTTGTAAAATACGGCGGAAATGCAATGATCAATGAAGATCTGAAAAACGCTGTTATGAGCGATATAGTTCTTTTAAAGCTTATCGGCATGAAGGTTGTGCTGGTTCACGGCGGCGGACCTGAGATCACGGAGACGCTTAATGCCGTAGGAAAGAAGACGGAATTTGTTAACGGCCTGAGAGTCACCGATGCCGAAACAGCAGAGATTGCGATGATGGTTCTGGCAGGAAAGATCAATAAGAGCCTGGTTAATCTTATCAATAAATTAGGCGCAAAGGCACTTGGTCTCTGCGGACTTGATTCCCAGATGATCAGAGCCGAAAAATTTGACGAACAGCTCGGCTTTGTCGGAAAGATCACACATATTAACGAGGATCCGATCCTTGATGTCCTGAATATGGGCTATATCCCCGTTATCGCAACAGTAGGGTATGATGACGAAGGAAATGTATATAATATCAACGCGGATACCGCAGCTGCAAGGATCGCAGGAAAGCTGAGAGCCGAGGCACTTATTTCAATGACCGATATAGACGGTATCTTAAGAGACAAGAATGACCCGTCATCGCTTATACCTGTGGTTAACGCAAGTGAAGCTCCACAGCTTATGAGGGAGGGCATAGTTTCCGGCGGTATGATACCCAAGGTTGAGTGCTGCATAGAAGCCATAAGACGCGGCGTTAAGAAGGTATTCATCATTAACGGAAAGATACCTCACTCCATACTCATCGAAACAATGACAGATGAAGGTATCGGAACGATGTTTGTATAACATAAAAGTAGTTGGACAATTTAGCCTTCCCCTTGAGGGGAAGGTGTCAGCCGAAGGCTGACGGATGAGGTGAAATTATAGGATAAAATGAATCAGAAACATAATCCAATTCTAAAACCATATTCTCAGAAACTTCGTAAAGAGATGACAAATGAAGAAAAGCATTTATGGTTTGATTATTTAAAAACCTTACCAATTACTATTAATCGTCAAAAAATTGTTGGAAAATATATATTAGATTTTTATTGTGCAACAACTAAAACTGCTATAGAATTAGATGGCTCACAGCACTTTGAACAAGAAGGAAAAGAGAAGGATATTGAAAGAGATGAGTTTTTAAAAAAGCAGGGCATAAATGTATTATGATATTCAAATTATGATGTAAATCATAATTTCGAGGCTGTATGTAGAGATATACATGAACACCTCATCAGTCAGCTTCGCTGACAGCTTCCCTTCGCCAGGGAGGCATCTCAACCACTGCGTGGTAGAGATAATCCCCTCAAGGGGAAGCCTTTAGACTTGAATTATCTACAGAAAGGATACACATGTCAATCGCAGAACCGTCCCTATGATTGACCTATGATTGACAGGAAAGGACAAATATATGGATATAAAAAACAACGATAAGGAGTTCATTGCAAATACGTATGCGCGTTTTGACCTTGAACTCGTTAAAGGAAAAGGTTCTCTTTTATATGATGAGAACGATAAAGAATACATAGATCTGGGAACAGGTATCGCAGTAAACATCTTCGGTGCGGGAGATGAAGAGTGGAAGCAGGCAGTCATTGACCAGTTGAATATGATACCCCATACTTCAAACCTCTATTACAGTGTTCCCCAGGTCAAGCTTGCAAAGCTGCTCTGTGAGCAGACGGGAATGAAAAAGGTATTTTTCGGAAATTCCGGCGCAGAGGCAAATGAATGTGCCATTAAGGCTGCCCGTAAGTATTCATCCGATAAATACGGAGACGACAGGAATGTAATCGTGACTCTGGTAAACAGCTTCCACGGACGTACGATAACAACACTTTCGGCAACCGGACAGGATGTTTTCCACAAGAGCTTCGGACCTTTTACCGAAGGATTTGTATATGCGACGGCAAATGATTTCGATTCTGTAAAAAAACTCTGTGCAAACAACAAAGTTTGTGCTATAATGATGGAACTTGTTCAGGGCGAGGGCGGAGTCATCGCTTTGGAGCCCGGATTTGTAAAGCAGGTTGCAGATTACTGTAAGGAGAATGATTATCTCCTGGTGATCGATGAGGTTCAGACCGGAAACGGCAGGACCGGTGCACTCTATGCATTTATGAATTACGGAATCCAGCCGGATATCGTTTCAACCGCAAAGGGTGTTGCCGGCGGACTTCCGATGGGTGCGTGCCTGCTCGGTGAAAAGTGTAAGGATACGCTTGGTGTCAGCGCACACGGATCCACATTCGGCGGAAATCCGGTTGTTGCAGCCGGTGCCTACAACGTAATCTCAAGGATTAACGACGAGCTTCTCAAAGGAGTTAAGGAACGTTCGAAATACATAATCGAAAAGATTACATTACTTAAGCTTGATGATAACTTCGTTCCGGTTGGAGTAACAGATGAAGCAAAGGATATTTCCGCAATTGATGCTTCAACAGTTGAAGATATAATCAAAAATTATAAATTCGGCATATGGCCTTCACTTCGTCCGGGTGTCGTATCAGTTTCGGGAATGGGACTCATGCTCGGTATTGAGACCGAAAAGGAAGCAAAGAAGATAGTTAACGAGGCTATCGAAAAAGGAGTCATCACACTTACAGCAAAGACTAAGGTAAGACTTCTTCCGGCACTTAACATTCCGATGGAGCTGCTTGAAAAAGCACTTGCAACACTGCTTGAAATAATCGCTGCGTGATATGTTATCATAGATTAAAAAGCATTTTTCGTAAATAATTTTGGATGGTAAAAAATGAATATAGAAATCAGTAAAGACAAACCCTGGTATCACGGAAGCAATCTGGTTTTTGATACTTTGAGGACCGGCAGTACCATTACACAGTGGAAGGAATTGGCCGAGGCATTTTCTCATCAGCCGAGCCGATTAAGCTATGACGATGATGGGAAGATTTATCAGAACGGAACCGAACCCGGATATTTGTACATGATCGATGAACCGGTTGAAGTCGGAGTAGATATTTATCAGCATCCGCAGACAGTTATGGATCCAAATGTCGAGTTTTTAACAAAGAGACCATTAAAATTAAAGTTATTGGGGAAAGTTTAAAGAAAGGAAAAGGTTGATAAAATGATGAAACATTTACTGAAATTACAGGATTTAACACCGGATGAGCTGACAGGCATTCTTAATCTTGCAGATCAGCTTAAATACGAGAAGAAGCATAATATTGCTCATGAGCATTTAAAGGGACAGACGCTCGGAATGATCTTCACGAAGTCGTCGACAAGAACCCGTGTATCGTTCGAAGTAGGTATGTATCAGTTGGGAGGAAGCGCACTTTTTTTAAGCGACAAGGATATCCAGCTCGGACGCGGTGAGCCCATAAAGGATACAGCTCGTGTACTTTCACGTATGCTTGACGGCATCATGATCCGTACATTTGCTCAGCAGGATGTTGAAGATCTTGCTACATACGGTTCCATACCGATCATCAACGGACTTACCGATTACTGCCATCCCTGCCAGGTACTCGCAGACCTTATGACCATCAGGGAATACAAGCAGAGCCTTAAGGGTCTTAAGTTTACCTTTATCGGTGACGGAAACAATATGGCCAACTCGATCATTGCAGGAGGTATCCTTTCGGGTATGAAGGTTGCCATCGGATGTCCCGATAATCATCGTCCCGACGAAAAGCTCTGTGAGTGGGCATATAAGAGCGGTGACCTTACAATTACAAGCGACATCATGAGCGCTGCCGAGGGAGCAGATGTAATTTATACGGATGTTTGGGCTTCAATGGGCCAGGAAGGCGAAGCAGAGCAGCGTAGGAAGGATTTTGCAGGATATCAGGTAAATGACAAGCTGATGAGCGTTACCAACAATGCTATGGTTCTTCATTGCCTGCCCGCACATCGCGGCGAGGAGATTACCGATGAGGTATTCGAGGCTCATGCAAACGAGATCTTTGATGAGGCTGAGAATCGTCTCCATGCAGAGAAAGCCGTTATGGTTAAGCTTATGAAGAAGGGAAAATGAAAATGAGAAAAGTCTTCTCTATCGTAGTTTCGAATACTTCAGGTGTTTTGAGCCGTGTATCAGGTCTTTTCTCGAGACGCGGATACAATATCATGAGCCTTACCGTGGCTGAAACGGAGAAGCCCGAGTATTCCAGAATGACAGTGGTTGCCGACGGTGATGAAAAGATACTTGAGCAGATAAAGAACCAGCTCTATAAACTGGAAGATGTAAAGGATATCATTGAGCTTAAGAGCAGGGAAGCAGTCTGCCGCGAGCTTATGATCATAAAGATAGGCGTGACAACCGAGCAGAGAAATAATCTTGTTGCCCTGGCTGATATATTCAGGGCGAAGGTTGTGGATGTATCCGTAGATTCCATGATGCTTGAGCTTACCGGCAACCAGGACAAGCTTGATTCGTTCATAAGGATGCTCAGGGATTACACGATAATCGAAATGGTTCGAACCGGTGTAACCGGACTTATGCGCGCCGATTATGAGGCATACAGGGACAATGTCTGAGAGGTGTCTGAAAGCTATTGGGTCAATGTCATTCTGAACGGAGCAAAGAAACTATGCCTCTTATACAATAAGATCTTTAGCTGAAGCCCGGGATGATAAAATGCAGGTTGACTTAAATGTTTTAATACTGTAACCTTGATCAAGACAAGTAATTGAATTTTTATGAAAATATATAAGGAGTTTTTAAAATGAGTGACGGCTGTACACATGACTGTTCAACCTGCCAGGTTGATTGTGAGTCAAAGAAAACGGATTTCAGAGCATATCTGAACAAGAACAGTAAAGTAAGAAAGGTTATCGGTGTTGTAAGCGGTAAGGGTGGAGTAGGAAAGAGCTTTGTTACTTCGTTCCTTTCGGTTCTCATGAAGAGACGCGGATACAGCGTAGGTATACTTGACGCTGATATCACCGGTCCTTCAATCCCCGCAGCTTTCAATATCCATGAGAAGGCTCTCGGTACCGATCTTGGGATCATGCCTGCCATCACAAGCAAGGGAATACAGATGATCTCGGTAAACATGATGCTTGAAAAGGAGGATACTCCCGTTATATGGAGAGGTCCCGTTATTGCAGGCGTTGTAAAGCAGTTCTGGACAGATGTTTTCTGGAACAATATAGATGTAATGTTTGTGGATATGCCTCCCGGAACAGGCGATGTACCGCTTACGGTATTCCAGAGCCTGCCTGTAGACGGTATCATAGTGGTTACTAGCCCTCAGGAGCTTGTATCCATGGTAGTATCAAAGGCTGTAAACATGGCTAATGAGATGAAGGTACCCATCTTAGGACTTGTAGAAAACTACAGTTATGTAGAGTGTCCTACATGTAAGGAGAAGATTGAAGTATTCGGTGAGAGCCATGCAGA
>JAEEVO010000106.1 GCA_016290905.1 Lachnospiraceae bacterium
TCGGCACCAATAAATACTATATATTATAATATATAAATCACGTTTCATTGACATTGTTCTCTTGGCAAACATTTCATGAAATATGTAAAAAAGCCACAAAACCGCTGAATTATTCGGTCTCGAGGCTTTTTGTAAACTTTTAATGACTCTATTACCAAAACGACAATAGTCAAGAACAATGTCTGATTTGTGTATATCTCATTAGTGGATTGGTAATTTGATCGGAACGGTTGAACGGAACTATACTTGCTGAGAGGAAATCGAGGTTTCCCACCCTGCCCACCCTGTTTGGGTTGAATAGGTTGATTAGGCACCTTCGCAGGGGATGTCTTCGGGTTCCTGGAACGGGTCTTTGATGATTCTGTTCTGATAAAGGGCGTTCCACGGAAGACCTGCACGCATTTTCTTGTTGTAGAAAATCAGCATGGCTTCGGCATAGCCTAAAGAGCCCGCTCTTCTGTCTTTGGCGGTTTTTGATATTTCCTTTATTGAGATTTCGCTGAGTTTTTCCTTAAAAACGTCTTCTTTAAGTTTACTGCCGTATGTTATTACGAGGCGTGCGACACCGTTTAGCATATTGGCCGAGAATGATTTTGCTTCTCCCTCCCAAGTTATTATTATCAACTTCAGTACCCTGTCCAAGACATCGTAGCCGTATTTGTCATAGAGCTTTTCAAGAGCGCTTACGGCTGAGACCGTGCCTGGATTTGAATTGGCAGCTATTTTGAGATTATAGGATTCTACGAGGCCCTTGATCATGAGTTCTTTGCCATTGCCGGCCTCACAGTTGGCCTTGAATATCTCTATTGGCTGCAATGCCTTTACGTTCTTCATCTGGTTGGCAAAGATATCAGCTTCTTCCGTATATTCTAGATCGTCATAGATCATGCACCAGACAGGGGTATCACGGCTTCCTGAAGCCATTGCAATTATTTCTGCCGTATGCTGGCCGTTGAATACATAGTTAATACCATTTCTTCTTGATACCTTTATGGGGTTTATCTGGTTTAGATCAAAGTTTTCCACAGCCTTTCTTACGTGGATCATGGAAAGGTTTCTCTGATATTCCTGGTTGGAAACAAGATCTTTTATTGGCACCAGCTCGAAATGAACTTTGGGGATAAATTCTTTATAGTCAATCATTTGCATTAGTCCTTTCTACCAAAGACTCCTGGATTGTGTTTATCGTATGCTCCAGCACTGTCAGCTTTCGCATGAGCTTTAAGCTTGCCGTATTGGTTATCTTTGGGAAATTTTCAGAGCCTCTTACTCTTTGAATGGAGGATATCCACGAGTCGATCGTTAAGCAGAGGCTGTTTACTTCAGAATCGGGGTCGTACTCGGGCATCTGCCTTATATTTACGTTGGTTTTCACCTTTTCTTCCGATTTTTCTCTTCTGCTTACGGGATTGTTCGGTTTTATATGACTCCACTTGACCTCATTTCTTATATAGGACAGGGTTATATGGTCGAGTTTTTCTTCCATGGAGGATCTGGCTATAGCCCTTATTTCCTCCGGTCTTAATCTTGAGAGCTCTATCGTATTTTCATGGGAAATACGAAGTTTCCCGGAAAGAATAAACTTGGCAAAGGCCATATCCTGATCGAAGATTATATTCATTGCTATGGCATATACGCTGTATTTTCTGACCGTGCCGGGTGATATATAGGAATAATCTGCTATTACTTCTGCAATTGCGCCCTGGGAATCACCGGTTTTGAACGGGGATCTTAGAGCGTGGTGGTAGCAGTAAAGCTGGCCGATCAGGTATTTACTGTATTCCAAGGAAAGATCCGTTCTTTGGAGCTGGTTTTTACAGACATATATGCCGGCATGGTTGATATCGGGAAAATCCATCTCCTCGACTATATATTCGAAACCGATATCCTTTAAGATCTTGAACTTTTCCATATCGTCTAAGTGGTAGCCGCGCCAGACATGGACAACCCTAAGATCACTATCCTTTAAGAGATTTTCCTTAAGGTTTTCAAGGTTGGTATCGGATACAGGCTGGATCAGCCTTAAGAGCTCTTCGTTAATGGCATACTCGGATTTATTCATAAGACCTGTCTCGCCCCCGAAACACCTCGTTATCTACAATGGAAAATCTGGCAACCTTATTCCCTTTACTTAGAACGCCTTCAAACACATAAGTCTTATCTTCTTCAAGGTTAGGCGCAGTTCTTTTGAGCTTACTGAAAAGAAATCTGCTATATATTTCGCACTCCTTGGCCTTTTTGACCTTTATTGCGTCCTTACTGCTCTTATCGGCGCAGCAGATGGCTATCTCCTTTTCGTCGGGATTGACCCAGATATAGACATATTCCGGTCTATTCATCAGTCCTAAGGTCTTCTGATGGATTCTCAATCTGTTCTTCTTCATGTCCAGGGATATTGTCGGTGTCATTTTTGGTCTTACCCTCTCTTTCTTCATCCTTATCTATTCTGAAAACTGTATAGTCGTCGAAAATGCTGACAAGCGTTAAGTCCTGATGCTCGTTTACCGGCACGCCGAAGCGGTTCATCCAATCATCGGGATAGTATGCTTTTCTGTCTATCTCGCCTGATTCCGGGTCCTTTCTCTTAAATGTCTCGGCGCTTGTGAGATCGAAAACGAAAATGGTATCATTCTTCGTTCTTATGAGCTTTCCCAAGACCTTATATCTGCATTGGGGATTCCAGCCCATAAGCTTTACCACCTTGGCAAAGAACATTTCGCAGGAGATCTGCTTGGGCTTTCTCTTACCTTCTTTATTTCTCGAAGCCCATGAAAAGGAATCCTTGAGCTCCTCGTCACAGGGCTTTACCGCGAGCTTCTTCTCATTGGGGTTTACGAGGAACTGGACGAACGTGACATCAGGCAGCTTATTTAGGCACGCGGCGTTTACAGACACCTTTGCATCCTTAAAGGTTACGGAGGGCTCAAAAAGATGCGCAAAGAATTCGCCCCTTACCACCTGATATCCGTCGTATGAGAACTCTTCTTCCCTTATCTGGCCTTCATTTGTCTTATTTTCCGGATTATTCATCTGCACCTAGATCCTCCAGTATTCCCTTTATTTCACTTGCAGCCTTCTCAGGTGTTGTTACGTTCCCCTCTTCAGTCGAATACGTTACATGCCCTGATACAAGCTCTTTTTCCTGCCTGTCTTTGGTAATCAGGTCTTCTTTTGCCTTTGTTCTGTAGTAATCTTCACCGAAGGAATCAGCCCACTCCTTGGGATATGCCGTAATGCGCCTTCGTCTTGAGCTTGTAACCTTCTCGGCAATATATGCGCCATCTGATTCCATATCAGGATCAAAATCATTCTTGTCTATTGAGAGCGTTGCATCGTCGACACTAAAGATAAGCACTGTATCCTCGCCGAATTTATAAGCAGTGCCGTTTATCTTGTACTGGACATCTATATTCCACGTAAAGAGCTTATATAAAGTCGGGATAAAGGCTGCACCACTTATTATCTTCGGCATGAAGCCCTTTTCCGTATACCTTCCCCATTCAAGCGCATATCTCGAGTTTGATACAGCTTTTCTTACGGCAATAAGTCTCTGACCGGGATTTACAAGGATCTCTATCTTTTTGGTATCAGGAAGCTTTATAAGAGAAGGTTTATTGAAAAGGAGCTTAGACGGCGATATTGAAACCGTTATATGGCCTATAGTTGAAATAAACTGGGTTCTTACGAGTTCATAGCCTCTTAAATCGATATTTCCCTTCTCAAGCTTTACTTCTAATGGTTTTGACGGGATCTTATTTACGCCTTCAAGAACAGAAGTGCTTGCAATATAGTAGTCGTCCACGGTAAAGCCTGCCCATTTTGGATGAACTACCACATAGCCTTTAAGAAAGCCCGATTTTACGACCGGCATCTCCGGGAAATACCCTTTATTTCGGTATTTTGCATTCCTTATAAGCTTTTGCACTGCAAAAAAGTCGTCTCGACTTATGATGGCCTCATGGTGATCCTTCTGTCTGTACTGGTTCCTGTCATGGTTATTTCTCTTGGATTTGTGATTCAAGTAATTTGGAGTAAAGGTCTTTCTGGCCAGGACATCACCGCAATATCTTTCGTTTGAAAGGATCTGTAAAACGCTGCCGGCTGACCACACGTCGTTTCCTCTTTTGGTCAGGCGGTCAAGATCAGTTAAGGCATCTGCTATCTGCTGAGACGTATAGCCGAATAAATAGGAAAAGAATATAAGCCGGACGGTCTTTGCTTCTTCTTCATTAATAACGAGGTTCCCGTTTTCATCGTGATCGTAGCCCAATAGCTTTGGAGTTAAGAAGATTCCTCTTTTAAAACGCATTTCAACGGAAGCGTTCATGATCTCCGACTTTGTGTGGCTCTCCTCCTGAGCAAGTGTTGCAATAAAGGACAGAGACATCTCAGAGTTTTCATCCAGGGTATATATGTTTTCGGTTTCAAAGAAGACTCCAATTGGCGGGTTTTCTGCCTTAAGCTGCCTTACATAGCCGATGCAGTCTATTATGTTTCTGGCAAAACGGGATACGGACTTGGTTACAATAAGGTCGATCTTTCCCAAACGGCAGTCTTCGATCATTCGAAGGAAGTTATCACGGTGCTGCAAGGAAGTGCCCGAAATACCTTCATCTGCATAGATATCGACAAGCTCCCAGTTTGTTCTTCTATTAACTAGATCCTCGTAGTGATTCTTCTGAAGCTCATAAGAAGATGTCTGGTTGGGATCGTCCGTTGAGACCCTGGCATATACAGCTACTCTTTTATGGTTTTCCGATCTGTAGAAATCCTCCTGTGGAACAGCCGGGATAACATCAAGTACATCTTCACTTACACCTTTATAGCGTTCACGTATCTTCTTTTTGACCTGATCGTTATTTAGGCCCTTCTCGTTATCCTGCATCTTCTATTATTCCTTTCCGCACAATTTTTATGTTCGGAATGAAAATAATATTAAAAACGTTTTTGCTCTATACTCCACAGGTTAAAGATTTAACCTATAGGTTAAAAATGCTATAGAAAAAATATAAAAACCGGAAGAAATCGTTTATTCTTCCGGTCTTACCTCATTACTTTTATGATCTCCACAATGCTTTCCGTGATTTTCTTTTGCTTTTCCGGAGTACACAGTGAAATAAGATACTGAAGCTCTCTGTCAAAGTATGGATTTGCTGTATTAGATGAAACGTAGATAAAGTCATTGACGGTTACATGCATTATGTCTGCGATATCGACAAGTCTTTGGAGGCTGGGCTTTTTTATTCCTCTTTCTATATAGCTTATATATGAGATAGAAGTATTTAACTTAAGTGCGAGATCTTCCTGGGTTATCCCTCTCTCCTGCCTATACTGTCTGATGCGTGATCCGATGACCTTATAGTCGAGCATCGCAATATAACCTCCGGGTTAACAATTTACCCTTATAGAGGTATTACCCTTTTCGGGGTGCTACCTCCAAAAGGGATTATATTGCATAATCTCATTGAAAACAACGCTTAACGGAGTCTTTATGATTGTCTACGACAGGCTGTGGAATACGATGGCGCTCAAAGGCGTCACACAGTATAAACTGATGACTAATGGCATCAGCCATTCTACGCTTACGCGCCTGAAGAAAAATCAGCCTGTTAACACCGATACATTGAATAAGCTCTGTTCTATTTTGGATTGTAAAATCGAAGAGATCGCGGAATTTAAGAAAGATTAATTTCAGTACATTAAGAGTTTCTATTTTATATTTTTTGATCTTAGAATAACAGTGCTTCAACTTTATTATTCTATTATTAGAATGATTATAGCATTACAATGTGTATAAATATTTAGCTTACTGTAAAGAAAACAGCCACTTCGACAAAATATAAAGTTGATTACCATGATTAACTGAACCATGGCATTCGACTAAAAAACTAAGCCCAAGAGCACTTTCGCGCTTGGGCTTTTTTCCTTTCGACAAAATAAGGTCTCTGTCGAGCGAACACTTCTTGCTTCACTTGTAGTCACCTCCTCGTTCTCGGTTCAATGCGAAGTTGCCCTGAATTGCCATGAATACCTTTGGCCGCACCATAGGCCGCACAGCCGGCAGATAAAGCAATCAGAACTCCACTGATGATTTTCAGTGCGGTTTCCGCCTTTCTCTCAAAACCTCTGTCAACAACTTGAGCACATGCTTGCTTATACTCAAACTCACTCTTTCGAATCTCACTTCGCTTGTCAGCGAGCGCAAGCAAAAGCACACTCTTATCCTTTGTCGGGATATCTGCAGCATTCTTAATGAGCTCAGAAAGGGCATCAAGTTCCGAATAATTCGGTTCATGGCCGTAGATCTCATTAACAGCTCTAGCGTACTTTTCATCGTCGAACTTGCCTACAAAATTGCCGGTAAAGTCCAAAGCTTGCTTGAGTACATCAACTGCTACACTAATAGGAATCATAACTCTATCCTCCTTTTCGATTACAGATACTTCCTTAACCAGTCCGGCATACTCGGATCATTTACGCTCCAGGACGCCGTACGGGTTTCCCGTTCTTGCCAGCTGCTCTCATGACCGTCGAAACACTTGCGTCGATTACAGCTATACTTGACTACTTCATCGCCCTCTTTGCGATATTCGTTATGGTAATAGTTTTGCTTACCATATCCCTTCCACTCGTTTGTTGAATAGATGTTCATGTCTGTCACCTCCTTAGCATCGGACTTTGAACTTACTCGTCGGATATCTCGAGATGATCATCTTCGAGATATCCCTGATGAGATCTTGAAACTGCTTGGATAATGCCCAACACGGCTTCAGCTATTCCAGCTATTGCTGCTATTGCTGCATCATCAATCGGACCAACAAACAGATCCGGCATTACCACATAGATTCCTACTGCAATAAGAACTATGAGTTGAACCTTTCCTAAAACGTTGTCTTTCATAGTAGTAACCTCCTATAACCTAATCCCTACTATCCTTAAACCTATGACCTACGTTCAATATATCTATTTATCACCACCCTGTAGCTAACT
>JAEEVO010000107.1 GCA_016290905.1 Lachnospiraceae bacterium
ACAGGGATCGAAAACGGGATCTGCAAGCCGAAATATCCCCACATGGATATCGGGCGGTACTTCTCAGGAACACTATTATAATCTGACATAAACCCCTCCTAATATTCGTTTGACTTCCTGAGTATAGCACGATAACCCGTTTTGTAGTAGCATTGACACGGAAGCTTAGCTCAGCGGGAGAGCATTCCCTTCACAGGGGAGGGGTCGCGGGTTCAAACCCCGCAGTTTCCACCATAACTCAAACACCTTCTGTAACGTACGGACAAGTCCACGGCGATAAAACGCCTGCGGAACTGATTACAGAAGGTGTTTTCGTTTTGAACATTCGTGTGGAATGATATAATGAACAGGTTTGAATAGTAAATCTATTTGAATTACGGGGATAGCATATGGTTAAAGTCAGGTTTTTAGTAGTTTTGTCATTGGTAATGGCGATCCTTTTCACAGGGTGCGGTTACGATAAGATCGTAGCGGATGATCCGTTGTCTGAAGAAGAGATCATTACTTATGTTCAGGAAAAGATCCGTTCAGAGACCGGAGATACCGTTACAGCCGAGATCGTCTCCAAAAAGCAATTGGAAGTTGCCACTGCATGGCTTGACGGTCCGATGGGTTATCAGAAAGTCACCGGCGGACATGAATACGAACTGAAGATAACAAATAACGACGACAAAAACGTCACCGCTACCGGCACTTATAAAGACGGCTATATCGTTTACGATAAAAAGAGCCAAAAGAACGGTGTCCGCCACGAATCGACCTTCCACTCCGACTATACCGGTAAAAAAGGCACAAACAATGTGAAAAACGAATTCATCAAATCTCTGGATGAGAAGTTTGATGAATACTATATCTATGAGGATGTCGGAACTCCGAAAGGCCTGGACATCTTCATCTGCTCTTCAGATTACGAACTTATAGACAGTCTGCTTCAGTCATTTAAGAACACGGCCTTAAAGTTCAGATCCCAGCAATACGTTACATACAGCGTATATATCTACAAAGACGAAAAAGTATTCAAGAACACTGATTTCGAACGCTATAAGGACTGCAAAGTTTCCTATGGCGGACAGTCAAACGCGTTGGACATAATCGGTCAGTATACCGGCAAGCAGGCTGTCAAGTTATCTTACTGCAGATCATTCGACAGATCGTATTTTGAAAGCAACGGTACAACGAACGCCAAGAAGACGATCGACGATACCGATCCGAGCACCTTTGAATATGTAGTTTTCTGGTATGACGCAGAACCGAATTCATTCAGAGGCAATAACACTCCGGATCTTTATGTATTTGGCGTGAAGTAATCCCAAACATCAGGATAAAGCAAAACGCCGGCCGGTAATCCGGTCGGCGTTTTTGTCATCATTTAACCTTGATCCTAACTGTCACTGTCTTCCAGCCTGACGGCATGTAATTCGTATTACCGGCCGCCTTGACTTTGATCTTGACCTTGTAAGTACCCTTCTTAAGCTTCTTCTTTACTGTTATCTTTCCGGTCGACTTGTTGATCGTGATCTTCTTGTTGCCGGAAACCTTGGCATAAGTTTTAGTTCCCTGTCCACCGCTCTTAAAAGTCAGTACTTTAAAGATCGACAGCGTTTGATTCTTTTTCTTCAGCTTCTTATACTTGACCGTTGCAGTCTTTGGCTTTACGGAAAGTGTGTTGCTTGCCTTAACGATCTCAAATGTGATGATCTTTCTTCCTGTATAGTTTCCTATACCTGTAATGGTCAAAGTGGCAGTTCCGACATCGATGTTATCTTCATAATCGACCGTATAATCCGTATCTTCAGTAAGCTCGGTGCCGTTATACTTAACTACCATCTGCTGGATTAAAGGTAAGCCTGTGTAGATCATGTCTATGACGTCAGTTACTTCAGTCTCTGCACCGCTGATATCGTAGCCCGCTGTGAAATCAACCTTGAAAGAAGTATCTGCAAGATCATAGGTAGCAGGCTTCATACCATTCAGCGTTGTTTTTAATTCAATATCATCTGCCAGCTTATACGCCTTGTTAACCGTAAAATCAACATGAAGCTTAACTTTCTCGCCTGCCGAGAAAACGTGTCCGCTTTCGAAATGGAACCCTGAATCATTAACCCATGAGCAGCCATCAACGGTTATTCCGGGTTCGGCGACGGTAACTGTAGGCTTGCATTCTTCCTTGGTCTTCCCTGCAATAGGATACTTATCCGCAGTAAAAGTAAGCGTTTTAATTTCTATCTTTGGAGGAGCAAATTCCGCATAGTAACAAGTGTCAGATGTTAATGTTTTTGTTATCGTGGCATTTTTGCTTATCAGATTTCCGCCCTGCGTTCCCGCCATGTATTCGTACCAACCGTTAAAAGTATATGCTTCAGCATCAGGTATAGCGGTTAAGGAAAATTCTTCTCCTTTTTCAACATTTATCGTAATGCCTTGGGTACCGGCATAGTGCTCGGTATTATCATTAAGCTTTACACCAACTTTGTTGTCAGTTATCTGTTGGGTAGTAAATTCGTTATAGCAAAATACAGTTACTTTAACATAAACTTTAGGCACAATAACAACCTTATTGGCATAAGCTCCGGTGTCATTGTTCTTTATAACAACATAATCCGAACCGTAAAAGCTCCACTTGGCCGGGTTTGTGACTTTCAAAGTATCTGCCACAGTTATCGAACCTTTGGCACAGATGGCGCATGTATCAAGGGTCAATGCATCCTTTCCCTGCAAAGTTACTGTTGCCTGGCCTCCAAATTCAACACCGGCATTTGAGTATATTCCGTTTCCTTCTGATCCGGTTGCCGTAATTGTTGCTGTTCCGTTGATTTTTAAAGGTGCAGAAGCTTTACCGATAAGTATTCCGGATCGATTACCCGAAGCTGTAATATCACCTCCGGAAATAGTAAAACCTCCATTGTCAGAAAGGATTACTATGCCATTTGATCCCGAAACACCATTGGATGTAGATTTAGCAATTATCTGTCCCGCTGTGACACTCGCATTTTTCTTGATATTAACCCCATATGAAGGGTAATCACTGCTTGCTGTTTTTGCTTTTGAATCTATCATTCCTCCTGAGACAACAAGACTATTTACACTCAAACCAAATGCCTGATGCGAAGAAGAATTAACATCAACTGTGATTTTTCCATTTTGAACTTTAAGTTCATCACATCCAATACCATAAGTAGAAACATCGGTCGAATTGGTATAAATATTTATCTGTCCGCCGGAAACAACTATTGAAGCATCGCTTCCATCTATACCATGGGTCCAGTCTTTTGAACTGAGATCAATGTCGATTTCCCCGCCTGTCATAACCATGTTTTTATCAATCAATAATGCTCTAACAGGGTTTTCTGAAGGACTATCCATGTCCACCGACAATGTTCCGCCCGTAATCGACAGATTTTTAACCGTAATGGCAGAATACGAATTATCCATATTAGCTTTGACTATGACCGTTCCGCTATTAAGTGTAATGTCACCATTTGTTGCATATATGTAAACTGTAACTGTTAATGTATGATCTCCCTGGATGGTTAATTTCACATCGTTCGAAATAACAATTTGCTTTACTGTAATATCAGCATCAATAGTCAGCGTGGTATCAGAATCAAATTGAAGTGTGGCATCTGAAGCGACACCTTGTGCAAGCAATTCAGAAACTTTTACATCGCCGCTAATGTGTTTAGTAGCATTCTTCTTTCCAACCGACTGCGACTCATCCGGCTTCTTGCCTTTAACCGCATCGTTCTCTTTGCTTTCTTCGGTCTTACCTGCTTCGGCACTAGATTCAGAAGGCTTCTTGTCTTCAGGCTCTTCGGACTCTGAATGCTCCTCTGTCTCAGTCTCAGAAGGCTCTTCGGCTTCCTTCTTCTCAGACTCGGAAGGTTCTGTCTCCTTTGCTTTTTCAGGTTCCTTTTCCTTGGATTCTTCCGTTTCTTCAGACGTGGTTGTCTCTACCGCGCTGGTCTGTTCAGGTTCTTTCTCCGTCTCATCCGCGAAAACTATTGCGGGCATGACAGATACGATCATCGAAGCGCTGAGCAGGAATGCCAATAAACGTTTAAAACTCATGTCAGACCTCCCTAATTTGCTTACATGATTTCTCAAAACTATTTAATTATAATATGCGGTTCTGATAATTGGAAGAAAGCCTCCAGAATCGGTACGTTTTCACAGATCCTCTGCATCGATAGTTTCAATTCCGTGCTCTTCCAGGAGCTTTGCGAAGATCCCTTTTCCCGGAACTGTCGTGCCGGAGAATGTACCGTCATAGATCTTTTTCGCTCCGCAAGACGGACTCCTTGACTGCAATATGACGAGCTGCACCTGATTATCGATAAGGATATTCAGAGCCTTCTGCGCTCCCGTTCGGAATTCCTTATCAACAGAAGTGCCGTCTTCATTTTTGACGGTTCCTAAGACTATCTCAGCGGTCTTGCGAGGAACAGGAAGTCCTCCCAGGACCTCAGGACAGACCGGAATAACGTTATGTCCCTCAAGGTATTTCATTACCTTTTCGCTGTAATTGTTGCCGCCGTTATACTTGCAGTTCTCTCCGATAAGGCACGCACTGACACCGATATTCATTTCACTTTACCTGTTCTGTATCTTCAACTGATTCTAAAAAGGGCGTTGACTCTATCTCATCGGTAATTCCCTCACCTTTGTTAGGGACAAATCTCGAATAGACGATATCAGTTGCAAAGCATGCAATAAGGACTGCCAGAACAGGCAGCAGGATCTTCTGATTTGCCTTTCTTATCAGGTTATCCAGAAGCGGCGAAAGCACATAAATAAATGCCATGCCTGCTATTCCAAATACAAATAATCCTTCGGCGCAGACCCTGCCATTGATATTCAGGAAGAATCCCGAATAGTCCCACCATTTCTCGTGGAAGATAGACTCCAAAGCCCACCCTCCTATATACTCGACCACGCCGCACAAAACAACTGTTGCCAGGGCATGAAGAGCAGGACGGCGCCTGAATACGAAAAGAAAGATCAGAACTATCAAGCCGCCTGATCCGTATATCGGAAGCCATGGGCCGTGAAGAACACCGCGGTTTACCAGTATTCCCTGCTGTACATAACAAAGTGACACTTCCCATGCCCAGCCGAATGACGAGAAGATGAAGAATAAAGCCGCAAGCGAAGGAACCGAATAGTGGCGCATGTAATGAATGTGCGCAAGTGATTTCAGCTTACGCTGTTCAGGGACCGGAGACAGCCTTGAAGGATATATCTCTCCTTCCGCTTCATTCTTGTAAGCAAGCAGCTTCATCCTCCGCTCTTCATTGGCTTCGTATTCCAGTTCATCTTTAGTATTCCATAGAACCACGCCGAAATGATCTGCAAAGAACTTTTTCTTGCCCTTTAATCCTTCCAGCGAATATTTACCCTGAGCCAATTCATCCAGAACGTCAGAATAAGCATCCATAAGACGGTTGCTGTCAGCTCTGACAAACAGATAAGTGTCATTAAGCATTTCAGAACCCTTGACGCCTTTCTCTTTGGCAGCTTCCCTTGCCTTTGCATAGAACTCGGAATAGATGCAGATCCTGTAAGGGTTTGTGAAAAGCATTCCCGAAAGGCCCAAAGTCAGTATTCCCAATACATACCATCCGATAAGGCTGACACTGATCTTGAAAAGCTTAAACTTGTTGCCTTTCATCATGCGCCAGGAAAGTTTCAAAGCGTCAACCGTCTTGATATCCGGATTCTCAGCGATTATGAAAGGCACCAGGAAGAATCCGTATCTTACCACCGGATAGAGAACTATCGTAAACGAAGACAAAAACTCGATTATCCACAGAAGGCCCATCGTAAACGCCGACCTCGTCCACCTTTTCATTCTTATGAAGAAGAGATACCGGGCCATCGGAACTTTCTTATATATCCTTCCTTCAAGAAAGATCCTTCGTATCGACGCAACGAAAAGGTTACGTACAAACAGCCAGAAAACAAACACAAGAATCCACATTATCACCGACACGGCGATATTGGCGGCTTTATGATCTCCGACAATGCTGAATACGGTGGAATACATGTGCGAGACGAAAGTGTCACCCGCCACATAGTCGATCATCTGGTTTAAAACGCCCTTTGTACGGCCGAATATTTTCTTTATCTCAGGGTCTTTGATATTTCCGTTGAAACGATCGAGATATTCTATGACCGACTGTCTGAAAACATCAGATTTTTTATCAATAGACTCAACTCCGTCCCTAACAGTCTCCTCTGTCTTCTGATCGATATCCAAATATTCTTCAGTAGTATTGAGAGCATAATCAATAACGTTCGTACGCATATTGATAAGATAGTCCGAAGCAATGAACTCCGCTTCGATAATGATCGCCAGAAGGCACGCGAATACATAAAAGATATAGTGACGCTTAAGATTGCTCCTGGCATCTCTTTTAAGCATCGAAGAATTGATTACAACTGTGTTTTTCTTTGTTTTATCCGGCATGAGGATATCTTAACAAATAGGCCTCTCCACAAAAGGAGAGGCCTGTAGTTCAATAAACCAAACTCGGATTACATTGCAGTGTAGCCGCCGTCAACAGGAAGGTTAACGCCTGTAACGTATGTTGTTGCGGGTGAAGCGAGGAAGCAGATCGCTGTGTCGAGCTCACCTTCGTTACCATATCTCTCAAGAGGGATCATTGTTCTTGCATTAGCCTGGAAGAACTCGGAATCGAGTGTTTCCTTTGTAAGAGGGCTGTAGAAATAGCCGGGGCAAATGCTGTTAACTGTTATACCGTACTTACCCCATTCAGAAGCAAGAGCTCTTGTAAGGTTTACAACGCCGCCCTTTGCTGCGTGATAAGGAGAAGCCGGAGCAACCTTGTTGCCAACAAGGCCATACATTGAAGAAATGTTAATGATGCGGCCGAACTTTGCAGGGATCATGTACTTCTTTGCAACAGAACGCGCAAGTCTGAATGTACCGA
>JAEEVO010000108.1 GCA_016290905.1 Lachnospiraceae bacterium
TCAAAGCGGGACCATACAGATTTCTTTTGAAATCGTTTACAGGCAAAGAAATAATCAGTGAACTGGACGGTATTTTTAAAGAACTCGTTCAAAGAAAAATACAGACTGAAAATTCTGACACCATTGAGGAGGAGCTGATTATATAGATGTCGAGACGGGATGATAGGGGAGGATAGAAGGCAGAGAAATCGAAGTAGTATATCACAACAACCTCCGATCTATGTCGGAGGCTACTATGGCTTCATAAACACAATTTGAACCTGTTGCTACAGATTTCGCCAGTCGATCAGTATATTTTTCTAAGTCGATAATTCCTTAAATCTATGGCAATTTTATCAATTTGATATATGTCAATTGCAAAACATGCTATTTTTAACATGAAAAAGGTTATTTTTGACACACTTCTTGAATCAAAATAGCAAATATGATATATTGCCCGATAATAAACCGGTTTATAATAAAATCGATAAGGAGGACTAAACTTTGAAGGTCAAGTTGGTCAAAGCAAGCTAAAAGAACCCACAGATTAAGCCGACGTTCATAAAGCACCAGAGGAGTATTACCATGAACTCAAAAGCAAAAAAAGGTTTATTTAACATTTTTATCCTGTTGCTAGTGGTTATCCAACCCTGTTATTGTACGGAAGCAGCCACAGAAAAAGCTAAGCCGATTATATCTGTAAGCTTCTTCTGTAATGATGATTTTGATAACAGTCAGGTTACTTTGGTTAGCATGTCAATACTATCAGCTAACTTTTTCCCCGGTATGAAAAGACAAATGTTCGCATCTGTTCTTTTTCCTACGGCAGAAACGATTAGTTGGAGCAGCTCCAATCTTGATGTTGCGATCGTTTCGGATTCGGGCCTTGTAACTGCAGTTTCCCCGGGAATCGCTCTTATTACTGCTTCAATGGGAGGGTCCAGCAGCTCTTGTGAAGTAGTAATAGAAGACCCTAAAAGGTTTAAAAATATAACAACAAAACAAATGACCGACAGCCAGATGGAAATAATAAAAGAGTATGATAAAAGAGGTATCCTAAAAAAGCAAACCATGATCAAGGAGTACTCCGACACGGTAGTTACTTATCGCTATGATAATAATGGGTACTTAAAATCCATAAATTGGATATATAATTCTCTTGGCCGTTATGATGTTTACTGTGAGTTTCCGGATCCTGCTTCGTACAAAGTATATTATTATGACAACTTGGCAGTTCGAAAAACAACGTCGATAGATTCGGAATATGGAGAAACAACCAAATGGATTTATGAATATGACGAAGCAGGTCGAACTGTCAAAAAAAAAGTATATGGAACCTTGGAAGGCGAACCTACCCATCTTCTGGTTTCCAAAAAATATCATTATGACAGTAATGGACTTCTGAAAAAAGAAGTCATAACAGACTATGATTCGTTTGGTGAAAAAAACATGATTAGCAAGAAAAAGTATGTATATGACGACCATGCAAATTTAATTAAAGTCAAAACAAAATAACTCGCCTAATCATCTAAGAAAAGAGAGAACTTAGACATCACTTTTGTTTTCATCAAAACAGCCTCCGATTTTGACGTCGGAGGCTGCTTTAACGCTTATGTGATTTCTTTGAACGTTCATTTCGGAGGGATCAATAATCCATCGTCTCCATATACTTCATGTACTTAACGACCATCATCGCCATCTTAAAAGTGATCGCGTCATCAAACACTCTCAGGTCAAGGTTGGTGAGCTTAAGGATCTTGTCGAGCCTGTATACTAATGTGTTGCGGTGGATAAAGAGCTGCCTGGAAGTCTCGGAAACATTCAGGCTGTTCTCAAAGAACTTGTTGATAGTCTGAAGCGTTTCTTCGTCAAAATCATCCGGAGTCTTGCCGCCGAAGATCTCATGAATGAACATCCTGCACATCTGCACGGGAAGCTGGTAGATAAGACGGCCGAGCCCTAACTTGTTATATGCCACAATATTGCGCTCGCTGTAGAAGATCTTACCGATATCAAGTGCCATCTTGGCTTCCTTGTATGATCTGGAGATATCCTTAAGTTCCTCGACGATCGTACCGAATGCCACATGTACTTTAGACATAGCCTCCGTGTTGAGCATGTCGAGGATAACCCTACCGGCCTTCTCGAGGTCCTCGTAGCCTTCAAAGGCACGCACCTCACGGATCAGGATGATGTTCTTCTCATCGACCTCGGTAATGAAGTCCTTTCCGCGCGTCGTTGCATAAAGAGATCTGACCGTTTCAAGAGCCGCAGCATCTTTTTCTACGGAGGTCTCTATCACAAAGGCCACCCTCCGGCACTCGGTTTCGATACGGAGTTTCTTTGCTTTACTGTAAATATCAACAAGCAGAAGGTTGTCCATAAGAAGCGAACGGATGAAATTATCCTTGTCGTACTTCTCGCGGTGAGCAAACATCAGGTTTTCGAGCTGGAAGATACAGAGACGCCCGATCTTATTGCGGTCTTCGCCGTATGAGGCCAGCACGTACGCAACCTGATGATCGTCGTACAGCTTTATAAGAGAATGATCTCCGATATCAGTGTCATCTTCGGGCTCATCCACAAACTTCAGGATCTCGTCTTTGAGACCCTTGTCCGCGTTTTGGGGCTTGAACGTGCCGGCTACCTTGTGACCGTCGGCGTCATACAAGCAGAATTCATTACCCGTGATGTCCTTCACTCCGTTCAGGGTGCTCTGTAAAATCTGGTTAGAGATCATAGCAAGGCTCCTTTTGAAATATTTGTAGTGACATTATATTGCAAATGATCAAAATCTGCAATGAACCTTGATTACCCTTTTCTTAGTTCGACAAATAAAGTATATTGTAGATGTACCCATAAAAAGAAAGGCAGACGGTTAAATGCAGATCGGGATCACAGGTACAGGCGAAAAGAGTATCAAAACGCTCCTTGCAGAAAAGGGAGTTTCTCTTTATGCGCCCTGCGCGGGTCGCGGAACCTGCGGACAATGTGTCGTGATCGTAAAAAGCGGAGAATGCCCTCCGTCCGAAGCGGATAACGAACGGTTCACCGGAAAAGAGCTCGAGCAGGGATTCAGACTGGCCTGCCGGGCATTTCCAAAGGGTGATATATGCATTGAAGTTCCCGAACAGGAAAACCCTGTTATCTGCACGGAGTATTCGGATGAAAACACCCGAATGCCGGGTTCTGTTTCGTCAACGACAGACGAATCCGCTGCCGGACTCCGGGTCGGAATCGATCTGGGAACAACCACTATTGTTTTGACTACTCTCGGAAGTGACGGAACACCCGGTGAAACACGTGCGTTCCTTAATCCCCTCTCCGCTTACGGTGCGGATGTTGTTTCGCGGCTTGAGGCCGCTGCCGGAGGGCATCTTTTGGAGATGAAAGTGCTCCTGAGGAACACTATAGAAAAAGAACTAAAATCCCTTGCCTCATCACTCACAGGGGATTCCGTCTCGTTGCGGATTTCAACCATCGCCCTTGCGGGAAATACTGTCATGACGCATATCTTAATGGGCTGGGATGTGTCCGGCCTCGGGAAATACCCTTTCAAGCCTTACAGCCTTGATACTGCGCAGACAGAGCTGCTTGGGATCCCCGTCACAGTGTTTCCGGGGATAAGCGCCTTCGTCGGCGGCGATATTGTAGCGGGAATCTACGGACTGGATCTCATGAACGGCAGTGTCGGCGATATGCTGATGGACCTTGGTACAAACGGCGAGATGGTTCTTGTGACCGAAAAAGGGATGATTGCCTCGTCCGCTTCGGCAGGCCCTGCGCTTGAGGGCGCACACATCTCATGCGGAACGGGTTGCGTTGAAGGCGCCGTGACGGGCATTACACTCGAAAACCTCAGACCGGTCCTGAACGTGGCCGGTTCGAAGACGCATGTGGGTAAAGGGCTTGCCGGCGCCTGCGGGAGCGCGATTCTTGAACTTGTCGACGAACTCCTCCGGACAGGGATCCTAAAGCCCGACGGTTCATTTATAAAGAGTTATGTAGACGAAGGATTCGCTTTCGGAACCGATCGAAACGGCCGGGTTCTTGCGCTCACACAGGCTGATGTGCGTGAACTCCAGCTCGCCAAGGGAGCAGTCAGCACTGCGGCTTTGATGCTCTGCGAAAAAGGGAACGTCGAGCCGGACAAACTCCGCATAAGCCTTGCGGGCGGAATGGGTTCAGGACTTCGCCCCGAAAGGATCAGACGCACAGGCCTGATCCCGGTAGGCTCACAAGTCCGCGCTGTCGGGAACAGTGTTCTTTGCGGTCTGATGCGCTTCCTGCGAGAATCCGACGATCCTTCGGCTAACGCCGCCTCCGTCCAAGCCCTTTCAGACATCGCGGGGAGCGTCACTGTCTACGACCTTGCACTGGATGAAGGGTTTCAGGAGAGGTTCTTGGATTCGCTGAATTTTTCGTCATGATCAATCTATAGCAGCCTCCGACCAAAATCGGAGGCTGCTGTATTCTAAGGACCGCATTTATACATACCAGACCGGGATGATAAGATTATTCCTGTCTATTGCAGAAAGTTCGTCTCTAAGACAAATGATCGCACCTGTTCCTCTTGGTACGGTTGCCTTATCAAGTACTTTAAAGGCTCGGATAAGCTCGGCTCCGGGATTAACAGAACGTTTTATTTCGATGGGTTGAAGCATGCCGTTGCTTTCAAGTATCATATCGACTTCTTTATTGTCTTTGTCACGGTAATACCAAAACAGGCAGTCTTTCGCGGCGTTCTTGTATGACTTGATGATTTCAGTAACAACATAGTTTTCAAGAATATGACCGGCCAAAGCTCCGTTTGCCAAGATTTGCGGCTAAAATTCGATTCGTTCATATTTTAGCCGAAAAAATAAACAAAACACAATACTGTTCGCAAAAGTCTTCTTGCATACACTTGTACAGCACACTGCCAAACGATTCAAAAACAACGATAGCAGCCTCCGACAAAAATCGGAGGCTGTTTTAATCTTTCATTTCTTCTCCGCTGTATACTTTCAAAGCGTCCCGGTAACTCATTATCTGCCTTTTTTCAACGGCGTCAATAGTTTCAGTCTGTATTTTTCTTTGATCTGCTTTTGGTAAGGTCTTGAGGCGGTTATAACTGTTCCGTCTTCAAGGACCACCTCTGATTTATCAACTTCGGCCACTCGTGAGAGGTTTACTAGGAAGCTCTTGTGTATTCGGGTAAACTCCACATAATCGTTCTCAATCTGATCGATATTATCGGATAATGCTATTTCTTCCTTCTCTGTGTTGCCGGTTCCGCTTGTAACCACCGCTCTGCAGCCGCGTCTCGTTGTTTCAATGAACAAGACGTTCGGAACTTCGACCCGGCAAAGAGCTGTTCCCTTTTTTCCAAGAATATAGTCCTTCTTGTTCCTTTGAACGAGTTCTTTAAAAATACTGTCCAGTTCACTGATTATTTCTTTGCCTGTAAACGATTTCAAAAGAAATCTGTATGGTCCCGATTTGAACGAATTAACAGAAGGCCCATTCCCTGCAGTGCAGAACACCAAAAGAGAATCATATCCGGCATCCCGCAGTTTTATAGCAATCTCCTCACCATTTAAGCCTTTAAGACTGATATCCAAAATGACGAGGTCGTATTTCTTACCGCTTCTGACTGCTTTCAGTAGATCTTCTCCCTTGATGAACCTGTTGTACTTCAGGTCAAGAACTTTTCCCATATTCGATTCTTTTATCTTGTTCTCCAACATGAGGATGTCTACCGGCATATCGTCACAGATAGCCACGTGAAAAAGCATGAATAACCACTCCCTTTCGTACCACAATAGTAGAAATATAGCATACACTCCGTTTAATGTAGTTTCTCATTTTGTGATGATTATGTCAACCCCCAAAACACAATCTGCGTACAAGTAATATCTTCAAGTGTTATTTTTGACCAAAAAATGTCGAGTTTGCACATATTGCTTGAATTCGAGGAGATAGTAGTTTTATTTTATATTATGTATTGACAATGACAGACTGGGAATAGCGGTTGCGTTATTAGAAAAACAGATTAAACGCAGAAGGGGGATGTTGCTATAAAACTATCAATCACGAAGAAAAAAACAGCCATTTTCATAAGCATTCTCGGGATATGCGCAATTGGAATGCTCATATGTTTTGTATTTGTTGCATCGGGAGCATCCCGGGAATTAAGAACGGTCTTCGATGAACTTGGTCCTTACGAATGCGTGTTCAGAGACAATCCTTATACTCCGAATGAATATCAAGCCGTTGATGATCCCGAAAAAATAGAAGAGATTATCAGTCTTTTGATAAATAATGTGAGCCATTCTTTTGATGAAGAAATTTTGGACATTGTAAAAAACAGACTGATTGGGGAAGAATTCAGAATAACCTTTATTCCTAACGACGGGAAGACCAGTATTGACATTACGGGTTATTACAGCCCCGAAACATTTATGACTGTCAGCATATGGGATTCAGTTAATATCAGTTCAACAGGCTATAAGTATTATACCAGATCGCGAATCAGTGACAGGATCCGTTCCATCATGGAAACGGGAAAAAGAATGTTAGTGCAGCGAGATGATCTTGAAAAAGAACGCTTCAGCAAACTAACGTTAAACGAGAATCCATTAGTCACCATGTGTGTCGAAACGGACACATTGACAAACGAAGGCTGTAGGGTTGTGGTAAAAAACGAAGACGAGAGCGAAGCGAGGTTTGGAAACACATTTCACGTTGAAGAATGGACCGGTGAGCAATGGAAAAGACATGATGCCAAATACAGCCTCGGTTATATTGTGGATTGGTACTATGTTAGGGAGGGAGAATCCCTGTCATTTGATATTGACTGGAGAAGAGTATATGTGACCTTACCACAGGGAAAGTATCGTCTTGTAAAGAAATACTGGCAAGACGG
>JAEEVO010000109.1 GCA_016290905.1 Lachnospiraceae bacterium
CCTGCATTGGTCTTTACCGCAAACTCATGTTTTCCGGGTTTTCCGTTCTCCTTCAGTTGTACACTGATATGAGCATTATTCGTACTGTCCGCTATACCCGACAGTACGAAATTCTTGTCTTTTCCGGAAGTAAATACTATATCCGGATCAGTACACTCAAGTGTATACGTCACAGGTTCACTGCCCGCTGTGGCTATGCACATGCTTCCTTTTCCCCTGTAATCAAATCCTGACAGTCTCAAAGGACGTGATGTCCAAGCGCCGCCTCCACTGAACTTATCCGAATCATCATCTGCCACTACGAGGTCATTTTTGCTCTCTGTTTCCACATATACCATAACGGGCAGACGGCAGCCTTCTTCGTTCCATGCCCTGAAGCCTATATGCTTGGAAAGCCCCATTCCGTACCACTTTCCTTCTGCGAAAGTATGGTAGATTTCAGTAAGCTCCCTATCCCTCTTTATGCATTCCTTTACGTATTTTGCGTATTTATTGGCAGTCACACGTCCCTGCGTAGCATATTTTTTGTTCATTCCGGCATATATCTGCATTTTTACAAGATTGAACGATGCCAGAGCCTGGAATCCCACCAGACTGAAATATGTATCATGATATGCACCCTTGATGCTGTTATCCAGTTCAAGAGCCTTTTTCTCGAGTTTATTTACTATCTTCAGTACCTTTATAGCTTCATTAAAATGTTCAAGGCTGTATGTATTCTCGCCGAGCACCTCGGGCTTTACGATATTATTGATCCTGGTATAACCCTCTGTCACTTCTTTTATCTCATCTATAGTTTCTTTATCGAGGCCTGCAAACTGTTTGTTCACCCACTCGTCAAGATAACCTATATAATTGTCTTTTGCTTCCGAACCATACTTTTCATAGTCATAAGCCAGATTCATAAAATAGCTTAACGGGAGCTCCTGGTTCTTTAAGTCTCCGACATTCACTATCCAGATATCCCTGATACCGAAATCATAAGCAGTGGTCATCTGTTCCCAGATTTTGGGCAGATATGAGCTGTTTATCCACTCATACGATACCGGACCTCCATGATAGTCAAAATGATAATACATTCCGTAACCGCCATTGTGATCACGCTTGTTATCATCCATCATCAGACGCAGATTACCGAAATTGTCATCACAGAGCATAAGAGTGATACCGTCCAGTCCGTCCCAGTCTTTAAGTCCGGGGGTATCCGCACTGCCTTTATAGTATTCCTCTACTTCTTTATATACAGCCAGCATCAAAGGCTGCTTTCCGTCTGTATATTTTGATATCAGTTCCTTCTGACAATTGATGACATTCTTTAATACATTTATATTATCTTCTAGTGTGGCGTCAGCAAAAAGTTTCGAATCCGCTTCTCCGCGCATTCCGACAGGGATCACGTTCTCAAACTTACCGCTGCGCTTCAGTCCGTCCTCCCAGAACTTTGTGACACCCTCGCGGTTGGTGAGGAAGCTCCAGTCCGTCCCATACTCGGGATACTGTTTCTTGAGCTTCTGGAATTCCTCTCCCGCACGGCAGCAGGGCTCATGATGTGAGGTTCCCATTACAACACCAAGTTCATCGGCAAGCTCTGCAGAAGCAAGTCCGGGGCCGTCCTCACTGAATACAGAGCTCCACATTGCCGGCCACATATAGTTGCCTTTAAGACGGAGCAGGTATTCAAATACCTTTTCATAACACGATACCGTAAACCCGCCGAAATTCCTGTTGCACCAGTTTCCGAAAGCGGGCCATTCGTCATTTATGAAAAATCCCCTGTATTTAACCGAAGGCTCCTTTGAAATACCGTAAGGATTTACAAAAAGGCAGTCTTCCTCCATTTTCTCATTTTCATCAAAATATATCCCTTTGTATCTCATGGGTACCGTATCCCCGAAATATATCATAGGTGTTATGCCGATCTTCTCACTTATATGAAGAAGACCGTAGATTGTTCCTCTCTTATCGCTCCCGGCTACGATAACATTGTTCCCTGCCGGGAAAATACCGTAAACTTCCCTTTTTCCCCTGATTGCCGAGATATCAACGCCGTAAAGACCTGCTGCCTTCTCTATGATTTCAGATTTCCCAACGGTACCTGCAATAATGCTGCCCGTAATATCATCATTTATCTCAGATACGGTTACCGTCTCGGGAGTCTTTTCCGTAACCCTTGCTATATCCTGTACAAGCCATGAAGAAGCCTTAACGACACCTTTAAATTCATTTTCCCCAAGTATGATCTGCGCCGTGGGGGCTCCTTTCTCGTCCACTAAATTAAAACTCATAATACACCTCCTAATCCTCGATACAAAATATACCAACTTATATTGTAACAGTTTTCGACAAAAAAGTAAAGAAAAACAAGCCCGTGAAAGCATATTATATTATAATAAGTAAGAAATTCATAACAAATATTATTTTTTTATAAAAATCCAAAGCTTTTTCTTGTAATTACTGGGAATATTTGCTATACTCTTAAAGTTGTACGGCTATGCCGTTATTAAAACCACATCATATTGAAAGGAAAACCATATATAGTTTTTGGTACTCAGTTTATAATGTATAAGTTTGGTATAGACATAGGTTCGACTACAGTTAAGGTAATGCTTCTCGACGAGAAGAACAATAAACTGTTCAGCGAATACAGAAGGCATTTCGCCAATATTCAGGAAACACTTGCGGATCTTATCGATGAAACGCTCGACAAGCACCCCGATGTAAAATCTTCCTGTTCCATAACGGGATCCGGCGGTCTCGCCATAGCTGAATTCTTAGGCATTCCCTTTACGCAGGAGGTTATAGCCGTTTCCACAGCTATCGAATCTCTTCCGGTTAAACCCGATGTCGCTATAGAGCTGGGCGGAGAAGACGCAAAGATCATTTACTTCGGCTCCACCATTGAACAGAGAATGAATGGAATATGTGCCGGCGGTACAGGTTCCTTCATCGACCAGATGGCTTCACTTCTTAAGACCGATGCTTCCGGTCTTAACGAATATGCCAAAACCTACAAGGCCATATATCCGATCGCCGCACGATGCGGTGTATTTGCAAAAAGTGATATACAGCCGCTTATCAACGAAGGTGCAACCAAGCCCGATCTTTCGGCTTCCATCTTCCAGGCTGTTGTAAACCAGACCATAAGCGGTCTTGCCTGCGGTAAACCCATCAGGGGAAAGGTTGCTTTCCTCGGCGGTCCCCTTACTTTCCTTTCAGAACTCAAGGCTGCATTCATACGTACGCTCAACCTTACCAAAGAAACCGCAATATCTCCCGAGGATTCACATCTTTTCGCCGCTATGGGCGCCGCTCTTAATTCCTGCATGCTCCCCGGCGGTAAGGAAATGCCCGAAAAGGATATAAAGGTTTTCAGCCTTGCAGATCTTCGTACGACATTAAGAAATCACGTAAACATAAAGTTTGAGGTCAGCCGTATGGATCCTCTTTTTGCCTCGGAGGAAGACTTTAAGGCATTCGAAAAGAGACATGCTTCATTTTCCGTCAAAAAAGCTGACCTCGCCGACTATAAAGGCAACGCCTTTCTCGGTATCGACGCCGGCTCTACCACGACTAAGGTGGCTCTCGTCGGAGAAAAAGGCGAGCTTCTCTATTCCTTTTATTCAAACAACAACGGTTCACCCTTAAAGACTGCCATCCGTTCCATAAAGGAAATCTACGGAAAGCTTCCCGAGGGTGTTAAGATCGTACGTTCCTGTTCAACCGGATACGGCGAAGCTCTGATCAAAGCCGCTCTCATGCTCGATCAGGGCGAGGTCGAGACCGTTGCCCACTATCAGGCCGCAGCATTCTTCGATCCAAAGGTCGACTGTATCCTCGATATCGGCGGACAGGACATGAAATGCATCAGGATAAAGGACGGTGCCGTAAACTCCGTCCAGCTTAACGAGGCATGTTCTTCAGGCTGCGGTTCATTTATCGAAACCTTCGCAAAATCACTCGACTATGAGATCTCGGATTTCTCTAACATCGCATTATTTGCACAGAATCCTATAGATCTCGGAAGCCGTTGTACCGTTTTCATGAATTCGAAGGTTAAACAGGCACAGAAGGAAGGCGCTACCGTAGCCGATATCTCTGCCGGTCTTGCTTATTCCGTCATCAAAAACGCTTTATATAAGGTTATCAAGGTTACCGATCCGAAGGATCTCGGCGAGCACATTGTTGTTCAGGGCGGCACCTTCTATAACAATGCGGTTCTCCGTGCTCTTGAATCGATACTCGGATGTAACTGCATAAGACCCGATATCGCGGGTATCATGGGTGCTTTCGGTGCTGCGCTTATAGCACGCCGTGATTATGAAGATACTCCATCTACCATGTTAACCATCGATCAGATCACCGCACTTACCTTTGAGACATCGATGAGCAGGTGTAAGGGATGTACCAATACCTGCATGCTCACCATCAACAAGTTCAGCGACGGCAGAAGGTTTATTTCCGGAAACCGATGCGAACGCGGAATCGGCGGTGAGAAAAACAAGGATAATATCCCCAACCTGTATGATTACAAGCTCGAAAGGGTATTCGGCTATACTTCCCTTTCGGAAAAGGACGCCGTAAGAGGAACTGTCGGTATCCCCAGAGTTTTAAATATGTATGAAAACTACCCCTTCTGGCACACCTTCTTTACAAGGCTCAAGTACAGGGTAGTACTTTCTCCGCTTTCAAGCAGGAAAATATATGAGATGGGTATTGAGTCGATCCCTTCCGAATCGGAATGCTACCCTGCCAAGCTTGCTCACGGACATATTATGTGGCTTCTCGCACAGGGCTGCAAATTCATCTTCTATCCCTGCGTACCCTACGAAAGAAAAGAAGCCGAAGGTGCGGGCAACCACTATAACTGCCCCATCGTCACCTCATACGGTGAAAACATAAAGAATAATGTTGAAGAGTTAAGGGAGAACGATATCGTCTATGCAAATCCCTTCCTTTCATTCGAAAATGAGGAGATCATCACCGACAGGCTTGTAAAAGTCTTCTGTGACGAAAAAGCTCCTTTCTATAAAGATTTCACACCCGACGAGATCATGTCCGCCGCAAAGGCCGCATGGCTTGAACTCAGTCATGCAAGAGCCGACGTTGAACATAAGGGTGAAGAAACGCTCGAATACCTCAAGCGTACCGGAAGAAAGGGAATCGTACTTGCCGGAAGGCCTTACCATATCGATCCCGAGATCAATCACGGTATCCCCGAGATGATCAACTCCTACGGTGTAGCAGTACTCACAGAGGACAGCGTTTCACATCTGGGAAAGGTTGACAGGCCTCTTATAGTTGTCGATCAGTGGATGTACCATTCACGTCTGTATGCCGCAGCTTCATTTGTCCGCACACAGAAAAACCTTGAACTTGTTCAGCTCAATTCATTCGGCTGCGGACTTGATGCTGTTACTACCGACGGTGTTTCCGATATCCTTAACGCCTCCGGTAAAATATATACTGTTCTTAAAATCGATGAGGTCAACAACCTCGGAGCCGCACGTATAAGGATAAGATCCCTGCTATCGGCCGTAAAGGATCGTGAGAAAAACAATTATGTACCGCATGTACGTTCGGCAGCTGTTGAACGTGTCGTATTTACAAAGGCGATGAAGAAGGACTTTACCCTGCTCGGGCCCAAAATGTCTCCTATACATTTTGAAATCCTCGAAGCAGCGATAAGATCCGAAGGGTATAAGCTTGAAGTTCTTCAGAATGATGACAGGAGTGCGATTGATGTAGGTCTTAAATATGTCAACAATGACGCCTGCTATCCTTCTGTAATTGTCGTAGGACAGGTTATCCAGGCTCTTCAGTCCGGAAAATATGACGTTAACAAGGTAGGTATCATTTATACCCAGACCGGCGGAGGCTGCAGGGCAACCAATTATATCGGACTCTTAAGACGTGCGCTTGCAAAGGCCGGCATGCCTCAGGTACCCGTTCTTTCAATAAGCACTTCCGGTATTGAGAAAAACCCCGGCTTTAAGTTTACACCTTCTCTTATAGTTAAGCTGATGCATTCGTTATGTTACGGTGATATTTTCCAAAAGGTGCTCTACCGTACAAGGCCTTATGAACTTGTTCCCGGTTCCGCAAACGCACTTCATCGTAAATGGTTCGATATCATCTGCAAATCTCTTTCCAGAACCGATTTCAGATACACTCTTTTCTGGTCTGAATATAAGAAAAACGTCAGAAATATAATAAAAGAATTTGACGAGCTTCCTTTGGACGAAAGCATAAAGAAACCCAGGGTCGGCATAGTAGGTGAGATACTTGTTAAGTATGCTCCTATGGCCAACAACCATCTTGTGGATCTTCTGGAAAAGGAAGGCGCAGAGGCGATATGCCCCGAGCTGCTTAACTTCATCCTTTATTGTTCATTTGACGCCAAGTTTAAGTATGAATGTCTGGGCAAGAGCAAAAAGGACATGAAGGTAAATAAGCTTATCATAAAAATAGTTGAGTTCTGCCGTAAAGAATCAAGGCTTGCATTTGAAAAGAGCAAGCGTTTTGAGCCTCCCATGAGGATAGAAAAGCTTGCCGAGCTTGCATCCACCATCTGTTCACTCGGTAACCAGACCGGTGAGGGTTGGTTCCTTACCGGAGAAATGGTCGAGCTTATAAAGTCGGGCGTTCCGAATATCGTATGTGCACAGCCATTCGCATGCCTGCCCAACCATATAGTCGGCAAGGGCGTTATAAAAGAACTCCGCAGACAATATCCCGAATCGAATGTCGTTGCTGTCGACTACGATCCCGGTGCCAGCGAGGTTAAGCAGCTGAG
>JAEEVO010000110.1 GCA_016290905.1 Lachnospiraceae bacterium
AGGCCAGATTTTATATAGACTCCCTTCATGTAACAGATATTGATGATCTTGTGAATTACCTCAAAAGTTTAGCATCTTTAAAAGCATTAAATGATATTCCGCTTGATAGATTAAAAGAAATAATTATGGAGCATTCAGTAAATGGTGTAGTAGATTTACCGAAGGAGTACGGAATGTTTATTGCTAAAGGATATGCGTGATAGTAAAAGATAAAAAGCATTTCAACAGTTCGATTGCCAAACACAATACTTAAGAAATTTTCCTTGACAAAAACAAGGTAATATATTACTGTTTTAAAAGTAATATATTACCTTTTTGATTGGAGAAATCGGATGATTATAGAAGATGTCATTCAGAGCGATATGGTTGAGTTTTCTGAAGTTCCGTCAAATTATTATCTGCTTGGGCTTTTAAGTGCGTTTGAAAATCGGTTTCAGGCAATGGCGGACAATGCTATGCAGGAAATCAGTTGGAAGCAGTTCTTTGCGATAATATGCATCAATATGTGTAAGGAACCTCCGACCCTAAGAGAATTGTCGGATATTCTTGGAAGCTCCCATCAGAATGTAAAACAGATTTTGTTGAAGCTTGAAAACAAGAACTTTATTCGGTTTCAGACGGATGATGCCGACAAAAGAAAACAACGAATTGTTTTGACGGACTACTGTAGGGAATTCTGTGAGAGAAACGACGAAATGAGCAAAAGCATTATGGAGAAAATGTTTGATGAAGTAACAGAGAAAGAAGTCACTACAACGATACAAACTATTATCAAAATCGAAAAGAATCTAAGGAGATATGAAGGATGAAGAAGCGGAAAAAGATGATAGCGTTGATATGTATTGCGGTGGTCTTTCTGCTTTTGATTGTTTGGTTTTGTATACCTTATTCTCCATTGAAGGCAGATTTTGAAAAAGACGTAGAAGTGTTACAAACAGAAAACCGGCTATATGCAGATGCTGAAGTATTCACAACAGCCGACTTTGAAGATTTTCCGATTGCTATCCAAAAGTACATTGAAAACAATGGATACATTGGAAAATCGAAAATGAACTGCGTGAGAATGGAGTATCACGATGTTGCTTTTAGCCAGGGAAGAAATGGTCCTAATCTTACGATTGATTACACCCAGTATGATTATGTGCTTAAACCAAGCCGTTTAGCGTTGATCGAAAGCAGCATGTTCGGTATTCCTTTTCAAGGATATGATTATTACCTTGATGGCAGAGGTGGAATGAAGGGAGTAATTGCGAAACTGTTTACGCTCTTTGATCAAACGGGAGAGGATATGGATAGGGCTTGTCTGGCAACGTTTTTAGCAGAGTGTATGTTTGTCCCTACCGTGCTTCTACAAGACTATATAGAATTTGAAGAATTAAGTGAGTATCAAGTAAAAGCCACGATAACCGCTTACGATCAGACAGTCAGCGGAATCTTTACATTTAATGAGAATTATGAAATGGTTTCCTTTAGTACCAATGATCGTGCTGTTATTGGGACAGACGGAGCAGCAGAATATGTTCCATGGTCAGCGGTCTGCGGAAACTATAGGATTGGAACGGATGGCATCAATCACCCAACCAGTTTTCAAGCCGTATGGAACTATCAGGATGAAGATTTCATATATTTTGACGGGACAATAAGTGATATTACATACGAATAAAAAAGGAGGTAATCTGATCATGAGTGGAATCATTTTATATAAGTCAAGGTATGGAGCGACAAAACAGTATGCGGATTGGATTGCAGAGAAAACAGGATTTTCGTGCATCAAGACAGATGATGCTGATGTGAAAAAGGTTTCCGGCTATGATGTTATTATTCTTGGTGGCGGTATCTATGCATCGGGAATTGCAGGCCTTTCGTTCTTGAAGAAAAACATAGGTAAACTGAAGGACAAAAAGATAATTGTTTTCTGCTGTGGGGCATCCCCATATGAGCAAACAGCATATGAAGCAATCGTACAGCACAACTTCAAAGGTGATCTTGCCGGTATTCCATGCTTTTACTGTCGGGGAACTTTTGATATGAGTGAGATGTCTTTTAAAGATAGGACATTATGCAAAATGCTTCGAAAGGCTGTTGCCAAGAAAAATCCTGATGAGTATGAGATATGGGAAAAGGCATTGATGGCGGTTGGCGAAAATGAAAAAGGTAATTGGGTCGACAAGTCATATTTAGAAGCTATTTACGAAGCGATAGGATAATGCCAAAGAAATGTTGGAGCTTTATGGTGTCGAGAACGAGCATAGTCTCCTTTGTGGATATGGTTTTGAATATATCGTTCACGCCCAAAACAAGTGTCAGAAAATGAAACATATGTATGTGAAGCGAAAATAGTGGAACGATTATCTTACTATATAACCGAGTAAAGGAAGGATGATAAAACCAAATGGAATTGAAGACAATCGAGTATAAACTGTCTGTTTGTAAAGTGACAGATATATCGGATATAGATCTGAACTCGGATTTCTATTTTGTTGGAAAGACAGATGAAGAATTATCTCTTGTCTGCAAAACGGAAGATACTCCAAAGAATACAATCGAGCGTGAAGATGGATGGAGAGGATTTCGTATTCAGGGTGTACTGGATTTCTCGCTGATTGGGATTTTGTCAAAACTGTCAGGTATCCTTGCAGAACATAAGATAGGTATTTTTGCTGTTTCAACTTACAACACGGATTATATCCTTGTGAAGGAAGAAAACTTTGAACGTTCGTTGGAAGTGCTGATTACCGAAGGATATACGGTAATATAAAACTGCTAGGAATAATTGGTCAATAACAGTCATGAATATAGAACTCGTATTATCACGTTAGCAAGGTGAGTATAAAATGATGATTCGAAAATATGAGGAAAAAGACCTTCAGCAGATGATAGATATCTGGAATGAGGTTGTTGGAGACGGAGTAGCATTTCCGCAGGAAGACTTTCTTGATGCTGCGTCAGGAAAAGAGTTCTTTGAGTCACAGAGCTATACCGGTGTAGCTGAAGATGATGGCCGGATTGTCGGCTTATATATTTTGCATCCGAATAATATTGGCAGATGCGGGCATATCTGTAATGCGAGCTATGCAGTAAAATCCAACTTCCGAGGGCAGCATATCGGAGAAAAACTTGTAAGTGATTGTCTGATTAAAGCAAAGGATATCGGATTTAAAGTATTACAGTTCAATGCTGTAGTGGAGAGCAACGTCCACGCAAGACATCTGTACGAAAGACTTGGCTTTGTGCAGCTTGGGACTATCCCCGGTGGATTTAGGATGAAGGACGGACATTACGAAAATATTTGTCCATACTATCACACGCTTTGATTCTCAGGATTTTCTTTTTTACTTTTTTGAGTTGACTACCGGTCAACAGAAGTTGACCGTTTGACGAACGATTGGTCAATTCTTACGTTTCAAAATTGATTTTTTCCACGATTTGAGGCAAAATGCTTTTACAAGGAAATTTCTGTCAGGGGTGAGATTAATGAATAAAAAGTTAGATTACAGACTTATGACAATCGACGATTATGAAGCAGCATACGATCTCTGGATCAAATGCGGAAATGGGCTGAATAATAAAGATGACTCTCGTGAAGGGATTGAGAAATATCTCAAGCGAAATCCGAACACGTCTTTTGTTGCCGTGCTCGACGGAAAGGTTGTCGGGGTCATTCTTTGCGGACATGACGGAAGGAGAGGCATAATTCAGCATGCCTGCGTATCGCCTGATTGCAGGAGAATGGGGATAGGGAAGAAGCTTGTCGACCTCGCTCTTGATGCGCTGAAAAATGAAGAGATCAATAAGGTTCTTCTCGTCGCTTTTAAAAAGAACGAAGGCGGAAACGCTTTCTGGGAGTCACAGGGATTTACACTTCGCGAAGACCTGAACTACAGAAATAAAGCGCTTGTCGAGATGATCCGGATCGATCCGGAATATGTGAAGTAAGAGGAGTTTTAGGATAAGAAAGGCTGATCATATGCATTTTGTGGATGCAAAAGGGATCCTGACCGGCAGCGGCGGATCTTGCGGGATTAATGTTTATAGGGGATGTTCCCACGGCTGCATTTATTGTGACAGCCGCAGTAAGTGCTACCGCTTTACGCATCCGTTTGAAGATATCGAGGTGAAGCAGAATGCACCGGAACTCCTGGATGCGGCGCTCAGGTCGAAAAGAAAGAAGTGTATGATCGGAACGGGTTCGATGTCGGATCCATATATGCATTGCGAAGAAACTCTGGGATTGACAAGGCGGTGCCTTGAAGTCATCCTCAAAAACGGGTTCGGAGCAGCAATTCAGACAAAGTCGGACCGGATCCTTCGGGATATTGACCTGCTTTCCGAGATCAACCGTACAGCAAAGTGCGTGGTGCAGGTGACGCTCACGACATATGACGATGACCTTTGCAGTATCCTCGAGCCGAATGTCTGCAATACTAAGCGTCGTATCGAGGTGCTTGAAGAAATGCAGAAAAGAGGCATTCCGACTGTCGTGTGGCTCACGCCGATCCTTCCGTTCATTAACGACACGGCGGAAAACATCACTGCAATTCTTAACGAGTGCGTTCGCGTGGGCGTGAAGGGTATCATTGATTTCGGTATGGGGATGACACTCCGTGAAGGCGACCGGGAGTATTATTATGAAGCGCTCGATAAGCATTTCCCGGGGATGAAGGAGCGTTACATCAAAAGGTACGGCAACGCTTATGAGCTCCCCAGCCCGAATGCACAAGAACTTCGGGGTATATTCCGCGAGATCTGCAAGACCAACGGAATCCTCTCTACTCCCGAGGAATGTTTCGGATTTATGCAGGAAATGCCTGAGAAATACACGCAGATCAGTTTGTTTGATATAAGGTGATGATTATGATAAAAAACGTAGTACTTGATATGGGAAATGTTCTTCTCGATTATGATCCGGAGGTCTCTTTGAACCTGTATTGTTCCGGCGAGGAGGAAAAGGATGTCATCAGGAAGGAACTTTTTAACGGCCCTGAATGGTCGCTTGGCGACAAAGGAGAAATAAAGGACAGAGACAGATACGACCTCGTGAAGGTGAGGGTGCCCGAACGATTCCATGCAGCACTTAAGGCGTGCACGGATAACTGGGAGATCTGCATGAATCCTTTAAAGGGCGCGCGCGAGTTCTGCGAATATGTTAAGAAAAGCGGATTCGGGATCTATGTTCTGTCGAACGCAAGCGACCTGTTTTACACATATTTCCCTAAGTTCCTGCCGCTTGATTTCTTTAACGGAGTCTTTGTTTCGTCGGATTATCTTATGCTCAAACCGGATGAGAAGATCTACAGAACTTTCCTCGAAAAGTATGGGCTGAAAGCGGACGAGTGCCTTTTTGTTGATGACAGAGAGGAGAACGTCATCGGAGCCCAAAGTGTGGGGATGCAGACTTTCTGGTTTATGGGGGATTATGAGGCGGTTAAAGGGGTGCTGAAATGAGCATTATATTTGGTGAAGCAACAAAGGAAGACATTGGTGAACTGGTACGGATGCGTATCGCATACATGAAAGATGATTTCGGTTCGGTCAGTGATAATGAGAGACAATGCATGGAAACACAGTTGCCGGATTATTTTGAGCGAAAACTGGGGACCGAGCTCGTTGCATTTGTTGCAAAAGACGGGGAAAGGATCGTGTCCGTTGCATATCTGCATATTATTGAAATGCCGGCGAACTCCATACTCTTGAACGGACTGTACGGAGAAGTTCTGAGTGTTTACACCGAGCCGGAATATCGTGGCAGAGGACTGTGTTCAACATTGATGCGAAATCTTGTTGAATACGGGAAGAAGAGAGGCCTCGGACGCATTGATCTGTCGGCAACGGATGAGGGTTATCCGATATACGCAAAGATCGGTTTTAAGGATAAAGAGCACAGATACAGAGATATGAGAATGAAACTGTAATGTGAAGAATAACTGCATTCGTTGAATCCTAAGGAGATACGGAGCATCGTTTTATTTCAGAGGAAATGACGAAGGCGTTTTCGAGGTGAATAATATCAATAACATATACATGTAGGGGGAATCATGGCAAAGCAAAACATCTACGACAACGAGACATTTTTCGGTGAATACAGGAAGCTGCGTGAGCGGGAGGTGAATGCCAACAACCTTTTCGAACTTCCGACGCTTTTTTCGCTCCTTCCGGATCTTGAGGGAAAAAAGGTCCTCGATCTCGGGTGCGGATCGGGAGAGCGCTGCATTGATTACCTCAAAAAAGGGGCGGCGTCGGTTACGGGCGTTGATATTTCGGAGAAAATGCTGGCTGTAGCCGAAGCAGAGAACAACGATCCCCGTATCACCTACCTTAAAATGCCGATGGAAGAGATCGGCGCGATCGATGATGAGTTTGATGTGGTGATCAGCTCACTGGCTTTTCATTATGTAGAGGACTTCGGTGGAGTTGTGGCGAATGTTTATCGCCTCCTGCGTGACGGCGGAATCTTTCTTTTCTCACAGGAGCATCCGCTCGCGACTTGCTATTCGGGCAAAGGAGACAGGTGGACCCGTGATGAAAACGGGAAAAAGCTCTATGCCAATATCGCGGATTACTGTGTGGAAAGAAGGAACGATTCTACCTGGTTTGTTGAGGGTGTGCAGCGGTATCACAGGATGTTCTCAACCATTGTAAACACGCTCTGCGACGCAGGCTTCAGGATCTTAAAGATGGCGGAACCCTATCCGACAGAAGAACTTGTTAAGAAGTATCCCGAATACTATGACCTTTACCATAAACCCGATTTCTTG
>JAEEVO010000024.1 GCA_016290905.1 Lachnospiraceae bacterium
GGTGGCACTTCTTAAGGGCTGTCACCGAATATTTATTTCGGAGGTTTATGAAATGGCAGAGTATAATGAAATGACGATCGCGGAGATGTATGATCTTTCTCAGACAATCGCAGCTGAGCTGTTTGAAGGAAAGACTTATCCTTGGGAAGTACTTCCCGAAATAGGGGATTTTATTGTTAAGCTTGGAGCCACACTTGATCCTGAAGAGTATGAGAAGAGGGGCGAGAACGTATGGATAGCAAAGTCGGCTACCATCGCACCTACAGCCAGCATTAACGGTCCCTGTATAATAGGAAAGAACACCGAAGTCAGACAGTGCGCTTTTATCCGCGGCAAGGCTTTGGTCGGAGAAGGCTGTGTAGTAGGAAATTCTACCGAGCTTAAGAATGTTGTCCTTTTTAATAAAGTACAGGTTCCTCATTATAATTATGTGGGTGACTCTGTTCTGGGCTTCAAGTCCCATACCGGCGCAGGTGCTATCACCTCAAACGTAAAGCAGGATAAGACACTGGTAAAGGTTAACTATTACGGAACAAAGGTTGAGACAGGTCTTAAGAAGTTCGGTGCCATGCTTGCTGACAATGTGGAAGTCGGATGTAATTCCGTACTTAATCCCGGAACGGTTGTCGGAAAACATTCCAATATTTATCCTCTTTCCATGGTAAGAGGTTTTGTACCTGCCGAATCGATCATGAAGACGGGCGGAGTGATCGTAAGTAAAACAGAGGATATCTGATTCTTTGAAAAACAAGTTGCAAATACAGTACCAATATGTTAAAATATTATTAACTTAACTGGAACAAAAGTTTTTATGTTAGGTTGGTTGAAATGAAGGCGGCATTATTTGATCGGGGAGTGACGGGTTTGGAAGTTTTGAATGAAGAAATGCATCGAAGATTGTATTCGGTCCTGAGAAAGTACGGGATTATACTGGGTGTGGGCATAGCCTATGCCATATGGTGTAATTTCAGCAGTCTGAGGATTCCGTGTATTATTCATCTTATTTTCCATGTCGAGTGTCCCGGCTGCGGCATGACACGTGCTGCAGTTGCCATGTCTCATATGGATTTTGCAACCGCGTTTGAATATAATAAACTTTCTGTTACAGTCATCCCGGTTTTACTTGTTCTTTTGGCAAGACACGAATACAGGTATATTAAAGTCGGAGAAAAGAACTTTACGAAGTTTGAAACGATCCTGCTGTGTATCCTGTTATACGTTACCTTGGCTTATGGAATAATTAGGAATCTGGTATGAGATAAGTTTTTCAAAAAAATTTTTGAGGAGGTTCAAGATGGTTTGTTCTAGTTGCGGTGCAAATGTACCGGATGGCGATTTTTGTCCTGAATGCGGAGCAAAACAGGCAAACAAACCGGCAAATCAGATTCCGAATCCTGATCGGAATCAGGGTTATGCAAATTCAAATCCCAATCAGGGTTATGCAAATTCAAATCCCAATCAGGGTTATGCAAATGCAAATCCCAATCAGGGTTATGCAAACGCAAATCCCAATCAGGGTTATGCAAACGCAAATCCCAACCAGGGTTACGCAAACGCAAATCCCAACCAGGGTTACGGCAATCCCAATCAGGGTTATGGTAATCCCAATATGGGTTATGGCAATCCCAACATGGGTTATGGTAATCCCAATATGGGTTACGGAAATCCCAACATGGGTGGCGGATATCCCAATCAGGGTATCCCCCGTGCTCAACAGGGACCGTTCAGTTACTTTGACGGAACCGGTGCAGAGTATCTGGGAATGTTCCTTGTTAACTCCCTGTTGCTTGGCGTAACTTGCGGTTTTGCCATTCCGTGGGTAGTTGTTAGGAATCTTCAGTGGAGAAAGTCACATACCTTTATAAACGGCAGGAAACTGGCATTTACCGGAACTACTGCACAGCTTATGGGTAACTGGATCAAGTGGTGGTTATTATCGCTTGTAACTTGCGGTATTTACTCTTTATGGGTATCCGTAAGAATGAAGGAATGGGAAATGATCCATACCTGCTACGAGGATATGTTAGGCACAGGTCAGGAATCATTTGCGGACAGCTTCTATGACGGAACAGTCGGCGAGCGTCTCGGAGTCGTTCTTGTCGCAAGACTTCTTATCGGTCTTACCTGCGGTATCTACACTCCTTGGGCACAGACTAAGATTATTAAGTTCGATTTGGAACACTCAGTTATTAACGGTGACAGATTAGGCTTTAAGGGTACCGGTGCAGGATACTGGGGCGAGAACGCAATCGTTGGTCTGTTATGTTTGGTTACCTGTGGCTTCTATATGCCTTGGGGTATTGTACGTATCAATAAGTGGACATATAAGAATACTTTCATTCAGTCCATAGGCAACGTACTTAATCCTTACAGATAGGATTTATAGAATTTACTGCCGGGAGATTTCCCGGCAGTTATTTTTTTTAAAAAAATCTTGCCAATCGGTTAAAAAAGTTGTATCATACTATATAATTGTCTGTAATATGTGTTTCATATACTGATAAGGGGATTTGAAGGAAAGGATGTAAGACTATGACAGGATTATCAAAGAAAGCTTTGGCAGTTAAGCCGTCATCTACGCTGGCCATTTCGGATAAGGCGAAGCAGATGAAAGCGGCGGGTGTTGATGTGGTTAGCTTCGGCGCAGGAGAACCCGATTTTCCCACACCTAAAAACGTTTGTGATGCGGCTATCGACGCTATAAATGCGGGATTTACAAAGTATACGGCAGCTTCCGGAATACTTGAGCTGAAAAAGGCAATTTGTGACAAGTTTTCCCGTTTCAACAAGCTTCATTATGAAACAAACCAGATAGTGATCAGCAATGGCGGAAAGCATTCACTGACAAATATCTTTGAAGCGATACTTGATCCCGGGGACGAGGTTATCATCCCCGCACCCTACTGGCTGAGCTATCCTGAGATGGTCAAACTTGCGGGAGGCATTCCGATTTATGTCCGTTGTGATAAGGATAACGGATATAAGATCACGGCTGAGCAGCTTGCCAATGCATGTACCGCTGATACTAAGGCTTTTGTCCTTAATTCTCCGAATAACCCTACCGGTATGATCTATACCAAGCAGGAGCTTGAAGCTTTGGCTAAAGTAATAGTTGAAAAGGATATATACTGTGTATCCGATGAGATGTACGAGAATCTGGTTTATACGGATGAAGAGGTTGTCAGCATAGCATCTTTTAACGAAGAGATATATAAGAGGACCATTACATGTTCAGGATTTGCTAAGGCATATTCGATGACCGGGTGGAGACTCGGTTATCTTGGAGCTGTTCCGGAGATAGCAAAGGCTATCGGAAGCATTCAGAGCCATCAGACATCCAATCCCAACTCAATAGCTCAGAAGGCAGGTGTTGAAGCTCTTAACGGTCCTCAGGATACGGTTGAGGCCATGAGGCAGGAATTCGCAAAGCGCTGCGATTATATGTTCGATCGTATTTCGGCCATGCCTCATGCATCCATCATCAAGCCCAGCGGTGCCTTCTATGCGTTTGTTGATGTAAGCGAAGCGTTCGGACTTAATTACAAGGGTGAAAGGATAGGCGACGTATTTAAGCTTGCGGACATCCTGCTTAACGACTTTAATGTAGCTGTGATACCTTGTAAGGATTTTGGCTTTGATACCCATATCAGACTGAGCTACGCCACAAGCATGGAAAATATAACCAAGGGTCTTGACAGGATCGAAGCGTTCCTCAAGGCGCTTGAATGAAATCGATCGGGACGGTTTTCTGATTGAAATTGCCTCTCTTATATTTGATTGAGTCAGAATGTTATAAGTGTCATTCTGAGCGTAAGCGAAGAATCTTTTAGAGTATTAAGATCCTTCACTTCGTTCAGGATGACAGAATGGGTTATAGATGACAGAATGAGTTATGGATAACAGAATGGAGAAATATATAAATGAAAAAATTTACTTCAAACGAGCTGAGAAAGGCTTGGATAGATTTTTACAAGGCACGCGGACATGTTGACTGCGGAGCAGTATCACTTGTTTCGGACGGATCCACTGGTGTTCTGTTCAACGTTGCGGGTATGCAGCCCCTTATGCCTTACTTACTTGGACAGAAACATCCTTTGGGAACCAGGCTCTGTAACGTACAGGGCTGTGTACGTACCAATGATATCGACTCGGTAGGTGATAAGAGCCACGGAACATTCTTTGAGATGATGGGAAGCTGGAGCTTGGGCGATTATTTCAAGGAAGACCGTTGTAAGTGGAGCTTTGAGCTGCTGACACAGGTGTTCGGCTTTGATGCAGATCATCTTGCAGCTACCGTTTTTGCGGGAGATGAGAATGCACCCCGTGATGAGGAAGGTGCTGCCTGCCGTGAAGCATCGGGCTTTAAGAGAGAAAACATCTTTTATCTTCCCGCAGAGGATAACTGGTGGGGCCTTGAATTCGGACCCTGCGGTCCCGACAGTGAGATGTTCTATGTAAAGGACGATGTACCTCCCTGTGGTCCCGACTGTAAGCCCGGATGCCATTGCGGTAAGTATACCGAGATCGGTAATGACGTTTTCATGCAGTATGAAAAGCATCAGGACGGAACACTTACCCCTCTTGCCCAGAAGAATGTTGATACCGGATGGGGTCTCGAGAGAAATCTTGCGTTCCTTAACGGTTTTGATGATGTATATAAGATCGACCTTCACGCTCCTTCAATCAGCTATATCGAAGAAGCAAGCGGCATCAAATATGATTCGGATGAAAAAATGACCAGGTCCATGAGAATCCTGGCTGACCATACACGTACGGCAGTTATGCTTATCGGTGACGAGGCAAAGCTTCTTCCTTCGAATGCAGGAGCAGGCTACGTACTCCGCCGTCTTATCCGCCGTGCAATAAGACATGCAAGAACCCTTGGTTTAAAGAAGGAAAACATCTTAAAGGTTGCTGAGACATATATCTCAGTATATAAGGAAAGCTTCCCCAGACTTACAGAAAACAAGAACTTTATCCTTGACGAACTCGGCAAAGAGATTGAGCGTTTCGAGGCAACTCTTGAAAACGGCTTAAAGGAGTTTAAGAAGATCCTTTCGGATAAACAGGCTGAAAAGAGCACCAGTATTGACGGAAAATCAGCATTCTATCTCTATGATACCTTTGGATTCCCGCTTGAGCTTACGGTTGAGCTTGCTGAAGAAGAGGGCTTAAAGGTAGATGAAAAGGGCTTTGCGGAAGCTATGGAAGAGCAGAAGCAGAAGGCACGTGAAGGAAAGAACTTCTCACAGAAGCTTACAGGACAGAATTTATTTGATTCACTTGACGACTCCGTAAAGAGTGAGTTCTTAGGATATGATGCACTCGGCTGTGACGGCACTATTGTTGCCATGGCAGGTGCTGACGAGCTTGTAAATGAACTTAAGGAAGGCGCACAGGGAACTGTCATCACTGACAGAACAACCTTCTACGGTACTATGGGCGGTCAGGTCGGCGATATCGGTGAGATACTTGGGAACGACGGCTCTAAGTTTGAAGTAACCGAGACCATCCATGTGGCAGGCGGCAGAACCGCTCATGTAGGTAAGGTGGTATCCGGAAGCTTTAAGACATCCGATAAAGTATCATTAAATGTAAATAAAGAAAACCGTGCAAAGACCTGCAGAAACCATTCGGCAACACACCTTCTTCAGGCTGCACTCCGTGAGGTACTCGGAAATGATGCCCATCAGGCAGGTTCATTCCAGGATCCCGAAAGAACCAGATTTGACTTCTCATACGGTCAGGCTATGACAAAAGAGCAGATCGAAAAGGTTGAGGCAATCGTTAATGCAAACATCGAAAAGGATCTTCCCGTAGTTACCGATGTCATGAGCATCGATGACGCAAAGAAGACAGGTGCAATGGCACTGTTCGGAGAAAAGTACGGTGATTCCGTAAGAGTGGTATCCATGGGAGACTTCTCCAAGGAACTTTGCGGCGGTACCCACGTAAAGCATACCGGAGATATAGCATCCTTCAAGATCCTTTCGGAGTCCGGTGTTGCGGCAGGCGTTCGCCGTATAGAAGCTGTAACCGGTTCGAACGTACTGGCATATTATAAGAATTTAGAGGAAACATTAAATCAGGCTGCAGCTGCAGCAAAGACACAGCCTGCACTTCTTGCCGAGAAGATAACAAAGCTTCAGGCTGACAACAAGGCGCTTGCTTCGGAGCTTGAGTCATTAAAGGCCAAGATGGCAAAGGATTCGCTGGGAAATGTTCTTGACAATGTTGTGGAAGTTAAGAGAATGAAAGTGCTTGCGGCAAAGGTACCGGGAGTTGATATGAACGGACTTCGTGACCTTTCGGATAATCTCTGTGACAAGATGGGACAGGGCGTTGTAGTACTTGTTTCGGAAACTGACGGTAAAGTAAATCTTGTCGCAAAGGCTACGGAGGATGCTGTACTTAACGGAGCCCATGCAGGTAACCTGATCAAAGCCATCGCTCCCATGGTCGGAGGCGGCGGAGGCGGACGTCCCAATATGGCTCAGGCGGGCGGCAAGAATCCCGCAGGTATCGATGAATGTCTCAAGGCTGTTGTGGGTATTGTAGATTCGCAGCTTACAAGTGAGCTGATCGTGCATACCCCTTGATGGGATTGATCACCCCTCATCAGGCTGCTTCACGGCCGCCTTCACCCCGAAAGGAAGTCATAACAGGAGGCGGGAAAGGCTTTAGAGGAGGCGCTGACGGCTTTTTAAAGGCGGTGTTGGCAGAAGAGATGAAAACGAAAGGAGGGGATCGGTGTGAAGAAATTTGCCATTATCACAAACAGTTCGAAGGATAAGGATCTTTTATTCTCAAAAAAAGTTGAAGCACTGATTTCATCCTTGGGCGGAGAAAGCCTTTTTTTGGGCGATCCGTTAATACGTGCGGTCTCGATATCCGACGGAGAAAAAGCGGTTTTCGGAGAGTCGGTCGAAAGAAAGCTTGAAGATTGCGAATGCATAATAGTTCTTGGCGGTGACGGAACAATAATCGAGACTGCAAGGGCTCTCGGCGACAGGACAATCCCGCTGGTAGGCATAAATCTTGGTACACTTGGTTTTCTGTCATGCATAGAAAAGAACCGTATGGAATATGCCGTAAAAGAACTTATAGAAGACAGGTTTACTATAGAAGACAGGATGATGCTGAAGATATCTTTTCCGGGGATGAAGGACAGTAATTCCTGCTTTGCATTAAACGACGTGACAATCACCAGAAGCGGTCTTTCACGTATCATACAGACGGATGTTTATGTTAACGGTGATGCTGTAGGTTCATATTTCGGCGACGGGTGCCTGGTTTCTACACCTACCGGTTCGACCGGATATAACCTTTCGGCAGGAGGACCGATAGTCACTCCCGAAGCAAAGCTTATGTGCATAAGCCCGATATGTCCGCACAGCTTAAACCACCGTTCAATAGTCGTTTCCGGTGACGATAAGATAAGAATAGTTATCGGAGAAAGTAAAAAATCACCTGATACCGAAAGCTTTGCAACGATAGACGGTCAGATTTTCGTAAAGCTGAACAGGGGTGATATCATAGATATAGAACAGGCCGAAAAAAAGATAAAGTTCATAAGATTCCCCGGACAGAGCTATTTTAAGGTGCTAAAGACCAAGCTGGAAAGATGAGGATCATTCGCTGATGCGCAGATTGACAAAAAGAGCTGATGTTCGGGATGATAAACGATAACAAGATGACAATGAACTTAATGACTTTATAGGTAATGCCTTAAACGGTAAGGACAGATTTGGAGGCCGGAATGAAATCCAGAAGACAGAACGATATTTTGAGCCTGATAGAGAAATACGTAATAGAGACGCAGGAAGATTTGCAGAACAGATTAAAAGAACTCGGTTATGATGTTACTCAGGCTACCATTTCAAGAGATATCAGGGAATTAAAACTTACAAAAATGGCTACCGAGGACGGAAGGCAGAAATATTCCGTAATGTATTCGGATAAGAACAATGTTTCGGAAAAATATATCCGTGTACTTCATGATGCGCTGGTTTCCGTCGATACTGCCCAGAACCTTCTTGTTTTAAAAACGGTTGCGGGAATGGCAATGGCGGTAGCTGCCGCGGTTGATTCACTTCACCTTGACGGTGTTGTCGGGTGCATAGCGGGTGACGATACTATATTTTGTGCCGTAAGAACGGTCGAGGACACATTTAGGGTCGCAGACCGAATCAAAAAGTTGACATCCGGCAAAAAATAGATATAATTATATTAAAGATATACAAGAACAGACGGAGGACAATATGTCAGGACATTCAAAATTTGCCAACATCAAGCACAAGAAGGAAAAGAACGATTCAGCAAAGGGAAAGATCTTTACCAGGATCGGAAGGGAGATCGCAGTTGCTGTTAAGGAGGGCGGCCCCGATCCCAACAATAACAGCAAGCTGAAGGATGTTGTAGCCAAGGCAAAGGCTAACAATATGCCCAACGATACCATCGACAGAAGCATTAAGAAGGCAGCCGGAGATATCAATTCGGTTAACTACGAGTCGGTTACATATGAGGGATACGGACCTAAGGGTACCGCTATCATCGTAGAGGCTCTTACTGATAATAAGAACAGGACCGCAGCAAACATCAGGAACGCATTTACCAAGGGCTACGGAAATGTAGGAACACAGGGCTGTGTTTCGTTCATGTTTGATAAGAAGGGTCAGATCATCATCGATAAGGAAGAGTGCGAGATGGATGCGGACGAGCTTATGATGATAGCTCTCGACGCAGGCGCAGAGGACTTCAGTGATGAGGAGGAAAGCTACGAGATCATTACCGCTCCCGAGGATTTCTCGGCAGTTCTTGAAGCTCTTGAGGCTGCAAAGGTTCCTATGCTTGAGGCTGATGTTACGATGATCCCTCAGACATGGGTTGAACTTACCGATGAGACTGACATCAAGAACATAAATAAGACACTCGATCTCCTTGATGAGGATGATGATGTACAGAATGTTTATCATAACTGGGATGAGTGATCGTACCGGCAAAAAGGTATATTAATTTATTGTTTTTATTTCGGAAACTGTATCTTGCAGCTTCAGGTTTTGTTTTTGGAGAAATATGCTTTCAAATATACATGTAAAAAATTTTGCGATAATTGATGAGGCAGACATTGATCTGGCCGACAATCTGAATATCTTTACGGGTGAGACCGGAGCGGGAAAGTCCCTGTTGCTCGGTGCTTTAAACATGGCGCTTGGTGCGAGAACGCCTAAGGATATCATAAGCGCGGATGCTGATTTTGCACTCAGTGAGCTTACATTTACGGGAGTTTCCGAAAAGGTTAGATCGATGCTTGAGGATGCAGGCATATCCGTGGAGAATGATGAGGTTGTCATCTCAAAGAAGCTTATGAACAACGGCAGGAGCATCATACGTATTAACGGAGAGACCTCGACTGCCGCATACATCAAGGATCTGGCAGGCGTACTCATAGATATTTACGGACAGAACGAGCATCAGTCGCTTTTGAAAAAGGAAAGCCAGAGAGATATCCTCGACGAGTTCGGACAGGATAAGATCTTAGCTACAAAGAAAAAGCTTAAGGAAGCATATAATGCATACAAAGCCTTAAAAGATGAAGCGGCTGAACTGATCGATGACGCACAGTCAAGAAAGAGACGGATCGATCTTCTGGAATACGAGATCAACGAAATAGAGAGCGCCGCTATAAAACCCGATGAGGAAGAGGAGCTTAAGGAAAGGCACAGATTTCTGGCGAACGCAAGGCTTATAGCCGACGGTCTGGCCGAGAGCCATGACTGCCTTAACGGGAACGGAAGAGCGGGAGACAGTATTTCTGAAGCAATCAGGGCACTTTCAAGAATTTCGGAGTTTGACGGAAAACTGGAAGAAATACTGAACAGTCTTTCGGATATTGACAGCTGCTTAAGTGATGTCATGAGGGATATGAGCGATTATGCCGAAAATCTTCCCGATGACAGACAGGAGCTTGAGGAAGTTGAGGAAAGACTAGATCTTATCAGCAGATTAAAATCGAAGTACGGGAATACAACCGCACTTATAGATAAATATTTTGAAAACGCAAAGCAGGAGCTTGAAAAGCTCCGGAATTTCGAGAGCTATACCGCCGGGCTTAAAAGTAAGCTTGAAGCTTCGGAAAAGGAAGTCGCTCTTTTAAGCGGGAAGCTTACGGAATACAGAAAGAAAACGGCGCTTTCACTGGGGGAAAAGATCACGGAAGCACTTGGGGAGATGAATTTCAACCAGGTGAAATTCGTGATAGATATCTCACAGAAAAGCGATTATCATGCTGACGGAATGGACGAATGTACCTTCATGATCTCACTGAATCCGGGTGAGAGCTTAAAACCCGTTCAGGAGGTTGCGTCCGGAGGCGAACTTTCAAGGATCATGCTCGGGATAAAGTCTGTCATGGCCGGAAACGACAGCGTACAGACACTTGTCTTTGACGAGATAGATGCCGGTATCAGCGGCAGGACGGCACAGATGGTTTCGGAAAAGCTGTGCAGGATAGCAGCGGGTCATCAGGTAATATGCATAACGCATCTACCTCAGATAGCATCAATGGCCGACAATCATTACGAGATAAGCAAAACCGTAAATGACGGGAAGACAAGGACCGGGATAAGGAAACTTAAAGACAGCGAGATCAAGAACGAACTGGCAAGGCTTATCGGAGGAGCGGAGCTTACCGATAAGGTTTATTCATCCGCATCCGAGATGAAGGCGTTAGCCGACAAACGGAAAGCGGATATTAGAAGGAACTGAATTGAAACGCATATTTTGCAGGGAGGTATAGGATGAAGAATATTTTATTTGCTGCATCAGAGGGCGTGCCTTTCATAAAGACGGGTGGTTTGGCAGATGTTATCGGTTCTCTGCCCAAGTATCTCAATAAGGATGAATTTGATGTAAGGGTTATCCTGCCGAAATATACCTGTATGAAGGAAGAACTTAAGACGGGTATGAAGTACATTACCCATTTCTATATGGATCTCAATTGGAGAAGACAGTATGTCGGGATCTTCGAGTCGGAAATAGACGGAGTCAAGTATTATTTTATCGACAACGAGTTCTATTTCCAGGGATTTGCACCTTACGGAAACATTTACGAGGATATCGAGAAATTCGCATTCTTCTGCCGTGCCGTGCTTTCCGCACTTCCGGTGATCGGTTTCAAGCCTGACATCATACACTGTCATGACTGGCAGACAGGACTTATTCCCGTATTTCTTCATGACAATTTCCAGAGTAACGAGTTCTATTGGGGCATGAAGACCATCATGACCATTCATAACCTTAAATTCCAGGGAATCTGGGACAAGAAGGTGGTTAAGGAAATAACAGGACTCTCGGATTATTATTTTACTCCCGATAAGCTGGAATATAAAGGAGATGCGAACTATCTGAAGGGTGGTATCGTATATGCCGATTATGTTACGACCGTCAGCACAACTTATGCCGAGGAGATAAAAATGCCCTTCTACGGTGAAGGCCTCGACGGACTTATGAGGGCAAGATCAAATTGCCTTTGCGGTATAGTTAACGGTCTTGATTACGATGAGTATAATCCCGAGACCGATAAGCTGATAGTGAATAATTTTAACTCAAAGAACTTCAGGGTTGAAAAGGTAAAGAACAAGCTTGCGCTCCAAAAGGAACTCGGGTTGGAGGAAAATCCCGATAAATTTATGATCGGTATCTGCTCAAGGCTTACCGATCAAAAGGGACTTGACCTTGTTGACTGCGTAATAGAGGAGATCTGTGCAGAGGATACCCAGTTCGTTGTACTCGGGACCGGAGATCCAAAGTATGAGAACCTATTCAGGCATTTTGCATGGAAATATCCTGACAGGGTTTCGGCAAATATCTACTACTCAAACGAACGTTCGCACAGGATATATGCTGCATGCGATGCATACCTGATGCCCTCGCTGTTCGAGCCCTGCGGCTTAAGCCAGCTCATGAGCTTAAGATACGGTACGGTTCCCATTGTCAGGGAGACGGGAGGATTAAAGGATACCGTCGATCCTTACAACGAATATGAGAATTCGGGTGACGGTTTCAGCTTCTGCAATTACAATGCACACGAAATGCTTGCAACAATAAGGTATGCAAAATCCGTTTATTACGGAAAGAAGCGCGAGTGGCATAAGCTGATAGACAGGGGCATGGCTACAGATTTTTCATGGAACAATTCCGCAAAGCAGTATGAGGAGCTTTACAGGAGGCTTTGATTTAACGGAATATTGACTGCTGCTGAGGTGGCAGTCTTTTTCTATGATAACGGGAGAGGGGGTTACTATGAAAAAACTTTCAGAACTGATCGAAGATTTAAAAGACATTTTGACCGGAACAGTACCGGAAGAATATCTAAGCGGTGAGGTAAGCAAGCTCATATACGATACAAGAGCCGAATTTACCGAGAACTCTGCATTTGTATGTATAGTTGGGGCTTCATTTGACGGACACGATTTTGCGGGGGAAGCGGTAAAAAAAGGCGCAAGATACATATTTGCCGAAAAAGAACTCGGAGACCTTGAGGGTGCGGCAGTGATCAAAGTAAGCAGCACCAGAAAGGCGCTTGCGCTGCTTTCGGCTGCTTGGTTCGATCATCCCGCAAGACAGCTTACCACTATAGGGCTCACGGGTACCAAAGGAAAATCGACCACCTGTTATATGATAAGAAATGTCCTGGAGGCAGCAGGCAGAAGCTGCGGCATCATAGGTACCATAGGGATCGTCATAAAGGATAAGACTTATGAAACGCACAATACCACTCCGGAGTCGTACAGTATTCATGAATACATGAGGAAAATGGTTGACGCCGGATGCGATACCCTGATCATGGAGGTTTCGTCACAGGGCTTAAAGCAGGACAGGACTTACGGAATAGAGTTTGATCAGGCAGTGTTCACCAACCTTTCGAAGGATCATATCGGCGGAGCGGAACATAAGGATTTTGAGGAATACAGATATTGCAAATCACTTCTCTTTAAACAGTGCAGGACTGCGGTAGTAAATGCGGATGATGCAAACTGCGGCTACATGATCGAAGGAAGTAAGGCTAAGGTAGTAGAATACGGTATAGAAAAGGATAACAACGGATTCAAGGCCGAAAACTTAAGACTCTACACCGAAAACGGAGTTATGGGCATAGAGTTTGATTACAAGGGAACAATAAACGGGACCGTAAGGCTTTCGATACCCGGCAGGTTCAACGTAATGAACGCACTCTGTGCAACCGCGGTAGTTTCGGAATATACAAAGGATACCGCAATTATTGCCGAAGGCCTGAAAAACACCCATGTAAGGGGAAGGCTTGAACCGGTTAAGATCTCGGATAAATGTACGCTTCTTATAGATTATGCTCATAATGCGATGGCGCTGGAGAGCGTTTTAAAGACCTTGAGGGAATACAAGCCGAAGAGGCTTGTCAATCTGTTCGGATGCGGAGGAAACCGTTCAAAAGACAGACGTTATGAAATGGGTGAGGTTTCATCAAATCTTGCAGACCTTACTGTTGTGACTTCCGATAATCCGAGATTTGAGAAGCCTCAGGATATAATAAACGATATCCTTATCGGGGTAAATCGCGGAAAGGGCAAATATATAACCATACCCGACAGGCGTGAGGCCATTAAGTATGTCATAGACAACGCCGAGGAAGGTGACTGCATACTCCTTGCGGGAAAAGGCAACGAGGATTATCAGGAGATAGAGGGTGTGCGTTATCACATGGATGAAAGAGAGATCATAGCCGATATTTTGGAACGAAGGTGAATGAGTGTACGCTGATATAATAGTAGATATTTCCGTCGAGGATCTTGACAGGACGTTCCAGTACCGTATACCCGGGGAGCTTGAGGCTTCGGTACATGTCGGATCAAAGGTCAGCATTCCTTTCGGAAAGGGGAACAGGCAGATAAACGGGTTCGTTGTCGGGATTTCCGATGAAGCAAAGATACCCGAGGAAAAGATAAAGGATATCGCGTCTTTGAATCTGAAAGACCTGACCATAGAAGACCGGATGATAGAGCTTGCGTTCTGGATGAAGGAGCATTTCGCATCTACCACAAATGAAGCACTGAAATGCGTCATCCCCGTAAAAAGGGCGGTTAAGAACAAGGTGAGAAAGATCATCCTGCCTGCAGCTGACAGAAGGACGATTGAAGAAGAGCTTGAAAGCTCGGTGAAAAAGCACCATACGGCAAAGGAGAAGTTTTTGAGGGAACTCCTTACGGAGTATGATGAAGGCTTAAAGTATGAGCTTATCACCGAGAAGATGAACATTTCTCCGGCAACCGTCGGCTCGCTTGAAAAAAAGGGACTCATAAAGGTAGAGACAAGTACCGTTTTCAGGGACAGTCTCGGGATGGGAGCCAGGGATGCGGGTTCCGTCAGGGAAAGGATAGATCTGAACGAGGAACAGCAGCGGATAAGCGATGATATAATCGGTGAGTATAACAGAGGCATCAGGGGAAAATATCTTTTGCACGGCATAACCGGAAGCGGCAAGACCGAGGTTTATCTTTCGGTGATAGATGAGGTTGTGAAGCAGGGAAAGAGCGTTATAATGCTCATACCCGAGATAGCACTTACATACCAGACCGTAAAACGTTTCTACAAGCGCTTCGGGGACGGCATATCGGTGATAAATTCGAGGCTTTCTGCCGGGGAGAGATACGATCAGTATCTGAAGGCAAAAAACGGGGAAACAAAGATAGTCATAGGACCGCGTTCGGCGGTATTTACACCGTTCGACAATCTGGGCCTGATAATAATAGATGAGGAACACGAGGGAAGCTACAAGAGTGAGAATTCCCCCAAGTACAGTACGAGAGAGGTTGCTTTTTTCCGCGCGGAAAAGGAAGGCGCTGCCGTTATACTCGGTTCCGCGACCCCTTCACTCGAAAGCTATTTTGACGCACAGGAGGGCAGGATAAAGCTTTATGAGCTTAAAACAAGAGCCGGCGGTGCGGAGCTTCCGAAGGTGCATGTGGTTGATCTAAAGGAAGAGCTTAAGGCAAGGAACAGGTCGATATTCTCAAGAAAGCTCAGGGAACTGATAGAGGACAGACTGGGCAGGCATGAACAGATAATGCTGTTTATCAACAGACGCGGTCATTCAGGCTTCGTAAACTGCAGAGCCTGCGGAAATGTTATAAAGTGTCCGCACTGTGACGTGTCTCTGACCTATCATGTTCCGGGAAAGCTCGTATGCCATTACTGCGGATACGAGACCGGGATGGTAAGCAGCTGTCCCAAATGCGCATCACCCTATGTAAGTACGTTCGGAACCGGTACGCAGAAGATAGAGGAATTGATAAATAAGGAGTATCCTTTAGCCAAGACCCTAAGAATGGATTATGATACGACAAGGGCGAAGGAAAGCTATGACGACATACTTTCCGCTTTTGCAAATCATGAGGCCGATATCCTGATAGGAACTCAGATGATAGTAAAAGGGCATGATTTTCATGATGTGACATTGGTTGGCATAATACTTGCCGATATGTCACTTTATCAGGAGGATTTCCGCTGCGCCGAGAAAACCTTCCAGCTTTTATCACAGGCTGCGGGGCGTGCGGGAAGAGGACAGAAGGCCGGAGAGGTAGTGATACAGACCTATAATCCGGAACACTATGCGATAGAGTCATCGGCGCTTCAGGACTACGGACGGTTCTATGATGAAGAGATAGATTTCAGGCGGCTTATGAAATATCCTCCCGTATGGACGATGCTTAAGATCATGCTTTCCTCTGAGGATGAGGAAGAGCTCCTAAGGGAGACCGACAGGGTAGATGAGTTCCTCAAAGGAGAGCTCGAGCGCCTTAAGGCAGCGGTTAAGCTGTTCGGACCTTCAAAGGCCAGGATTTACAGGGTAAACGACGTTTACAGAATGGTCTTTTACCTTAAATGGAACGATTATTCTTTACTGTCAAAGCTAAAGGACAAGCTGTCGGGTATAGGAACATTGAGCAAGGAAGTAAGCCTGCAGTTTGATTTTAACCCGTTATAAATGTAAAAAATAATAAAGGAGAACGAAAATGGCATTAAGAAACATCAGGAAAGAGGGAGACCCGATACTTGCAAAGATTTCAAAGCCTGTATGGGAGATGACTGACAAGACAAAGGTTCTTATTGAGGACATGCTTGAGACCATGTACGCAGCAAACGGAGTCGGACTTGCTGCTGTTCAGGTAGGAGTCCTTAAAAGGATAGTTGTCATAGATGTCTCGGATGCGGGTAACGATCCCATCATACTTATCAATCCCGAGATAATCGATAAATCGGGTTCACAGACCGGAGATGAGGGTTGCCTTTCGGTTCCCGGCAAGAGCGGCGTCGTAACACGTGCAGCTCATGTGAAGGTAAAGGCTTTTAACGAGAAAATGGAGGTTTTCGAGATAGAGGGCGACGATCTTCTTGCAAGAGCTTTTCAGCATGAGGTTGACCATTTGGACGGAATATTGTATACTTCCAAGGTTGAGGGTGAAATTAAGACCGCTGATGACTGAAAAACAGCCGATCAACGGATATAAAAGGAGCTGACATAGGATGAAAATAGTTTTTATGGGCACGCCCGATATTGCAGCGGGGGTTCTGGAAGTGCTTATCGGTTCGGAGCATGAAGTGGCGGCAGTTGTGACACAGCCCGATAAACCGAACCAGAGAGGAAACGGGATCACGTTTTCACCGGTGAAAAATCTGGCGCTAAAAGCAGGGATACCGGTTTTACAGCCCGAAAAAGCGTCAAGTCAGGATTTTGAGAACGAACTTAAGAAAATCAATCCGGATATAATCGTTGTAGTGGCTTTCGGACAGATATTAAGGAAAAACATACTTGAGCTTGCAAGATTCGGATGTGTAAACGTCCATGCTTCTCTGCTCCCGAAATACAGGGGAGCATCGCCCATACAATGGGCAGTCATCAACGGAGAGAAGGAAACGGGTATCACGATCATGCAGATGGATGCAGGTATAGATACCGGTGATATCATTCTTCAGGAAAAGATAACACTTAATGATGACGAGACAGCGGGAAGCCTGTTTGACAGGCTGACAGAGCTGGCAGGACCGGTGCTTTTGAAGGCACTTACCGAAATAGAGAACGGAACTGCGGTCAGGACCGTACAGAATGAAGCGGAGGCAAGCTATGTGACGATGCTTCGCAAGTCCATGGGAAGGCTGAATTTCAATCATAAGGCAGTCGAGATCGAAAGGCTTATAAGGGGACTTATACCGTGGCCCGGAGCTTACGTGTATGTTGACGGGAAGATGCTTAAGATATGGAAGGCATGTGTTGCCGATGAAGAAGAGAATATTGAGGCGCTTCCGGGACAGATAAGGATAGTGGATAACGCTCTGTTCATCGGAACGGAGGACAGGCCGCTTCAGATACTTGAGCTACAGCTCGAAGGCAAGAAGCGTATGCCTGCATATGATTTCTTAAGAGGTACCTCCATTAGTGACGGATTTATGACTGACATAACAATGTGAATTTTTCGGAGATAGGGCTTTGAATATCAGAAATTTGGTACTCGAAAACGTGATTGCCATACTTGAAGAGAAAAAACCGCTGCACCTGGTCCTACAGGCTTCCTTAAACGGTATAGAGGACAGCAGGGACAGAGGCTTTGCCGCAAGGCTCACAAGGGGCTGTGTGGAAAGAGCGGTCACGCTTGATTTTTGCTTAAACAGGCTTTCAAAGCTTGCGACGGATAAACAGAAGCCGGTGATAAGGAATATACTCAGATGCGGACTGTACCAGATACTGTTCATGGATTCCGTATCGGATTTCGCAGCCTGCGACGAGTCGGTAAAGCTTGCTGTAAAAAGAGGCTTCGGAAGGCTTAAAGGCGTTGTCAACGGGATACTCAGAAATGCCTGCAGGAGCAGGGAGGAACTCTTAAGTATCATAAATGCCGAAGGAAAAGATAATTTCTGTGTAAAGTATTCCGTGCCCAATTGGATGGCAGACGATCTTACCGGTCAGTTCGGCAGTGAAAAAACCGAGGAGATATTCAGATATTTCCTTAAGGAAAACCCTGTGCATATCAGAGGAAACATATCTAAGGGATCGGCGGAAACCGTATTTGCACTGCTTGAAAAAGCTGCGATCCCGGGCGGCAGCACAGTAAAAAGGAACAGGTACGTAGATTACTGCTTTACGGTAGAGAGAACTCAGGATTCTTCGGCAATCGATATCACGGATACAAAGGCGTTTAAAGACGGAGCCTTTGTTGTGCAGGATTTCAGCTCCGTACTTGTGGGATATGTTGCTGACAGGGCATTTACCGGTATAAACGGAAATAACAAAAGCGGAATAAAGGGTCGGGTACTGGATCTGTGCGCGGCTCCGGGCGGAAAGAGCATGCATCTGGCAGACCTTGGATTTGAGGTTACGGCATGCGATGTCTCACAGTCGAAGCTTAAGCTCATCAGGGAAGCAGCCGCAAGGTGCGGTTTTGATAAGACAGAGATTTTGGAAAATGATGCATCGGTTTACAACAAGGCTTTCGAGAATGCATACGACATGGTCATCTGCGACCTGCCGTGTTCGGGACTCGGGATAATCGGGAAAAAGCCGGATATAAAATACAATATGACCGAAGCAAAGAGCGGGGAGCTTGCGATACTGCAGAGAAAGATACTTGAAAATGCAGTAAGATATGTAAAGGAAAACGGGATACTGATATTCAGTACCTGTACCTTAAGGACATGTGAGAATGCGGATAATGTCGCTTTTATAAAAGAGATCCCGAATATGGAGGGCATGCCCATAGCCGGGCTTTTACCTGAGGGGATAGCAGCCGGTAAAGACGACTGCTTCGTACAGATACTTCCGGGGGAGTATGACAGTGACGGGTTCTGGATCTCGTGTTTTAGGAAAAAAGCATAGAAAGAAGTCTGTATGGAAAAAATTATTACGGATCTCAGATCGCTGAATACGACAGAACTGAAGGAACTGGCCGCGGAAAAAGGAGAAAAGCCGTTCAGGGGAACTCAGGTTTTTGAATGGCTTCATAAAAAAGGCGCAGCGGGCTTTGAGGACATGACCAATGTACCGAAGAGCTTTGCGGCTAAGGTTTTGGAGGATCACAGTCTGCTGAACATGGAACCGGTAAGGGTCTTAAGGGACGAAGAGGACGGTACCTGTAAGTTCCTTATGAAAACCTATGACGGGAACGTGATAGAAAGCGTACTTATGAAATATGAGCACGGATATTCCGCCTGCATATCCTCACAGGTAGGATGCAGGATGGGATGCAGCTTCTGTGCCTCGACCATCGGCGGAAAGGTAAGGGACTTAAGTGCCGGCGAGATGTGCGAACAGATATACACAATGCAGAGGCACGAAGGAGTAAGGATATCCAATATAGTTGTAATGGGAACCGGAGAGCCATTTGATAATTTTGATGCTTTTGTCAGGTTCTACGAGCTGATCACCGATAAGGACGGACTTAACATAAGCGGAAGGAACATAACCGTTTCAACCTGCGGTATAGTGGAAAAGATAAGGGAGCTTGCCGACAGGCATTTCGCGCTGACGCTTGCCATATCCCTGCATGCGCCGGACGATGAGCTGAGGAAAACCATAATGCCTGTTGCAAATAAGTATCATATTGAAGACATAATGGCAGCATGCGATTACTTTTTCAAACAGACCGGCAGGAGAGTGACCTTTGAATACAGCCTGATCGCAGGAGTGAACGATTCCCCGGAATGTGCCATGAAGCTCGTAAGGCTTATAAAGGGCAGGAACGCCCATGTGAACCTGATACCGGTAAATCCCGTTAAAGAAAGGGATTATAAGAGGAGCGGACAGGAAAAAACGGCTGCTTTTAAAAAACTACTTGAAAAAAATGGAATAAATGCTACTATTAGAAGAGGCATGGGAAAAAATATCGATGCTGCGTGCGGTCAGTTACGCCGCAGTTATATGGAAGAAGATAAATAATACGGGATTATGACCGTAGAAACATAAATATTAAGAGGATTGTGAGGTGAGACCGTGGAGGCATTTGCAAAGACAGATGTTGGAGTTATGAGACAGATGAATCAGGACTACTGCTATGCCAATACGGCTCAGGAAGGACTGTTACCCAATCTGTTCATAGTTGCGGACGGCATGGGCGGACATAATGCGGGAGATTATGCCTCACGGTTCTGTGTAGAGAAATTTGTCGAGCTGATAAGGAATGCGGGCTCCGGAGTCTTAAGCAAGCTTAGTTTCCTTGAGGGAGCCATAAAGGAAACAAACGAGCAGCTCATTGTCAAGGCTGCGGAAAATCCCAACCTTGACGGTATGGGAACAACCTTTGTTGCATGCACCGTTTCGGCTGAGAACGAGATGGATGTTTTAAATATAGGCGACAGCAGGCTTTACCTCATAGACAGCGTCTCGGGCATAAAGCAGATCACCGAGGATCATTCGCTTGTCATGGAAATGGTAAAGCAGGGTGAGATAAAGAAGGATGAAGCAAGGTTCCATCCGAAGAAGAATGTGGTAACACGCGCAATAAGCGCGATCGGCGTAGTAATACCGGACATGTTCAGGGTACCCGTCAAGGAGGGTGACATAATACTCCTCTGTTCGGATGGGCTTTCGAATATGCTTGCCGATTTTGAGATTTATGATATAATCAATGACAACAGAGAGAACCTTGAGAAAGCGGCAAATGCGCTTGTAGACAGGGCAAACCGTAACGGCGGTAAGGATAATATAACGGTTGTGCTCGTAAAAATATAGACTGATGATACATATCAGATAATGAGGATTATCATTGGAGCGAGGAAGAAAAATGATTAAAGCGGGAATGTACATTAGCGACAGATATGAGATAATCGACAAAGTCGGTTCCGGCGGTATGGCGGATGTTTACAAGGCACTCTGCCACAGGCTGAACCGCTATGTCGCCATCAAGATCCTTAAACCCGAGTATTCCACAGACGCGGGCTTTGTTCAGAAATTCAGGGGCGAGGCGCAGTCCGTGGCAGGACTTTCACATCCCAATATCGTAAGCGTTTACGACGTTGGAGAGGATGACGGGCTTTATTATATCGTTATGGAGCTGGTAGAAGGGATTACCCTTAAGCGTTTCATAGAAAAGAGAAAGAAGCTTGATGTCAAGGAAGCCGTAGGCATAGCCATTCAGATTGCAATGGGTATGGAAGCGGCTCACACCCATCATATCATACACAGGGATATCAAACCCCAGAACATAATCATTTCCAGGGAAGGCAAGGTAAAGGTTGCCGATTTCGGTATAGCAAAGGCAGCTACATCGAATACGATATCACAGAACGCCATAGGTTCGGTGCATTATCTTTCTCCCGAACAGGCAAGAGGCGGCTACAGCGATGAGCGAAGCGATATCTATTCCCTTGGCGTTACATTATATGAGATGCTTACGGGACAGGTACCTTTTGCCGGAGACAATTCCGTATCGGTAGCTCTGCTTCACATACAGAGCGAGGCGGTACCGGTAAGGGAGATCAATCCCGATGTGCCTTTGAGTGTAGACAAGATCATACAGAAATGTATGCAGAAGAAGCCGGAGCGCAGATATCAGACTGCCGCGGATCTTATCATTGATCTCAAACGTTCGGTCATCAATCCCGAGGGCGACTATGTAAACATTCCCTCAAGCACGGGTGTTGATCCTTCGCCTACAAGGAACATCACCGAGGAGGAGCTTGAGACGATAAAGAGTGTCGCAAAGACTCCGCCCAAACGTGTTGTATATTCCGACAGAAAGACAAAGAAAAAGGTTAAACGTGAGACCGAAGAGCTGGACAGCATGGATTCGGGACTTGAAAAGGTCCTGACGGTAATAAGCGTGCTCGCGGCCATCGCACTTATCGTTTTCATTATTTGGATAGCCAAGAGGGTATTCTTTGACAATAACGGAGGAAGCATTTTCCCTCAGACGGAAACAAATAATCCTACGACGCCTACGCCTACCGAGGTGGTTACACCTGCCATAAAGGTTCCGGCAACCGAGCCGCCCACACCCTCGCCTACTTCTATAGAGGACGATCTTAAAGATCTTATCGATGTAAGGGGTAAGTCGGAGGAAGAGGCAAAGCTTCTGCTTCAGCAGATATCACCGTACTTCACTATTCTTTCTGAGATAGATTATAATGATAATGTGCCGAACGGCTTTGTAGCGGAGCAGAATCCCGCAGCATATTCTACCGTAAGGGCAAATGCGACCATATATCTTACGGTAAGTGCCGGTGCACATACGGATGAATTGTACAATGTTGCCGAGATGGAAGCGGACCAGGCTGTAAGCTTCCTTGAAAAGCTCGGATATAAGGTTACAAAGGATACGGAATTCCATGATACCGTTCCGGCAGGAAACGTTACGAGAACGGATCCCGAAGGAGGTTCAATGGTACCCAAGAATTCCGAAGTCAAGGTTTATATAAGTCTTGGCAGGAAGATTGTTTATACGGAATGTCCCCAAATAGTCGGATTAAAGCTTAAGAAGGGACAGGAAGAACTTCTTAAGGCAAAACTGGTTCCTGTGGAAAATCCTGCAGCCGAGTACAGCGACTCGTTTGACGAAGGAGTCATCATAAGTCAGACCGTTGAGGCAGGAACCCAGGTTGAGGAAGGCGCTGTCATTGAGTTTGTCGTAAGTCTCGGATCTGAGCCTACGCCCACTCCCGAGCCTACTCCAGATGAGGGTGCCGACAGACCCGGATTAACGGTTACTCCCGAGCCTTCTCCGACACCGATACCGACGGATGCTCCCGTGACACCCGAACCGGATCCCACAAAGGAGCCTACAGCGGAACCCGAGCCCACAAAGGATCCGGGATACAATCCTGAGGATCCCCAGAACGGCGGGACGGGCTGATTGACCGGATACTGAAAGGTTAAGAGATACAGAGCAGGTTTATAAGCTTGAAAGAGCTGTCATTTTGAAACGGGACAGTTCTTTCTTGCGTTTTGTGATAAGCAAACACATCGGGTGAAAGCGTAGTTAATGATAGGAAAAATAATAAAAGGAGTCGCAGGGCTCTATACGGTCATTGCTGAAGGAGATAAGACCTTCGAGTGCAAGGCAAAGGGCGTTTTCCGAAAGAACGGGATATCTCCGCTTGTCGGGGATGATGTGGAATTCGAGGTGACCGATCCTTTGGAAAATGAAGGGAATATCCTTAAGATATTAAAGCGGAGAAATGAGCTGATACGTCCGGCCTGTGCAAACATCGACCAGGTGCTTATCGTTTTTGCGGCGGCGGATCCGGAACCTAATTACAATCTGCTGGACAGATTCCTTGTCCTTATGATGAAGCAGTCGGTATCGGCAGTGGTATGCTTTAACAAAAAGGACATAGTGAATGACGAAAAGCTTTCTGTGATAGCCGGGAATTATGAAGCAAGCGGGGTAAAGGTAATCTTTACAAGTGTCCTTTACGGAGAAGGAGCCGAAGAGATAAAAAAGATCCTGAAGGGAAAGACAACCATACTTGCAGGTCCTTCCGGAGTCGGGAAATCCTCCATGATGAACATGCTGTTCCCGGATGCGGGCATGGAGGTAGGAGAACTGAGCCGCAAGATCAAAAGAGGAAAACAGACCACAAGGCATACCGAGCTTGTGAGGATAGATGACGATACTTATCTTTGCGATTCACCGGGATTCAGTTCGATTTATTTAAACGATATTGAGTTTAAAGACCTGAAAAGCTTCTTCCCGGAGTTTGCGGCATATTCACAGGACTGCAGATTCCTTTCATGCAACCATATAAACGAACCGGACTGCGCTGTAAAGCAGGCGGTTTCAGACGGTAAGATAAGCAAAAGCAGGTATGGGAATTACTGCCTTCTTTATGATGAACTGAAGAAAGTTAGAAAATATAAGGAGTAGACATGAACAAATTAGCGCCTTCAATCTTAGCAGCGGACTTTTTCAGACTGGGTGAACAGATAAAGGAAGTGGAAAATGCGGGTGCGGAATACCTGCACATAGATGTAATGGACGGAAGCTTCGTACCGAGCATTTCGTTCGGTCTTCCGCTCATCACTTCGATAAGAAAGAACACAAAGCTTATATTTGATGTACATCTGATGGTTACAGAGCCCGAGAGGTTTGTAGATCAGTTCGTCGATGCGGGAGCCGACATAATAACCGTACATGCCGAGGCATGCACGCATCTGAACAGGACGCTCATGCATTTAAAGGAACGCGGGATAAAGACCGGAGTTGCACTTAACCCCGCGACCTCTCCGGAGTGCCTAAGATATCTGTACAATTATATTGATATGATACTTGTCATGTCGGTAAATCCGGGCTTTGGCGGGCAGGAGTTCATCCCCGAGACCATAAAGAAGCTGAATGATGTCAGGGAGCTTGTAAAAATGAGCGGAAGGGACATTGATATAGAGGTTGACGGCGGTATAACTCTTGAAAATGTAAAATCGATCGTTGACGCCGGAGCAAATGTGATCGTTTCCGGCAGCAGCGTGTTTAAAAACGACATAGCTTCAAATGTAAGGGAGTTTGAAAAAATTCTCCACGCGTAACAAATGATTTTGCTGACCCGGCATATACGGGGAAAAGAGCGGAGAAAAATATGAAACTTGATGATATTAAGATAGGTTCGGTCATAGAGATAATAATAAAGAGAAACGGTTCATCCTACAGAACGGTCAGTAAGGTGGAATATGCCGATGAAAGATTTATCGGTGTGACCCCGATAGCAAGTGAATACGGACTGTTCAATTTCAACGATGAGGATGAGGTTGATCTGATATACAGTGTACAGGATACATACTGGAAGTGGGAAAGGGTAAAGGCAGGTACGGCCAGGCGTAAGGACGGAAGCCGGCTGCATGTCTTCTCGGCCACAGGCAACGGCATTCATTTTAACCGCAGGACGCAGTACAGGTTTGAGATCGGCGAAGAGATCAAAATGAAATATGAGGTCGTTAAGCCGAAGGAGGAAATGCCGGAGAACAAGACAGGCGATATTGACGATGTCTTTCTGATGCTGGATGAGCAGTATGAGGAAATCGAATGCAGGGGTTACCTCAAGGACTTAAGCGAGGGAGGAGCATCCGTAGAGTCGGACACAAGGCTTAACGAAGGCTCGTTCATCAGCTTTATGATAGACTCGGAAATAGGACAGGTTTTCCTAAGAGGCGTCATCATAAGAGTCATAGAGGATAAGCACGGATATTTTGATTATACGTACGGAGTTTCCTTTGTTGAGACAAGCAAGAATTACCTGCAGTATTTTTATCTTCAGCAGCGTAAGCAGCTTTACGAGAAGAAGGATAAGTGAACTTGATCATATTTAATTAAGAAGAGGAGCACATTGAAATGAAATTAGGAATCGTCGGTTTGCCCAACGTAGGCAAGAGCACACTGTTTAATTCACTGACAAAGGCGGGCGCAGAGTCTGCCAATTATCCATTCTGTACGATAAACCCGAATGTGGGCGTCGTAGCGGTTCCGGATGAGAGGCTGGATGTATTGACGGATATGTACAAATCGGAATCAAAGGTACCCGCAGTCATTGAGTTTGTCGATATAGCAGGCCTGGTAAAGGGTGCATCCAAGGGTGAGGGACTCGGTAATCAGTTCTTATCACATATCCGTGAGGTTGACGCCATAGTTCATGTGGTAAGATGCTTTGAGGACTCAAACATAGTGCATGTTGACGGAAGCGTAGATCCGGCGAGGGATATAGAAACCATAAATCTTGAGCTTATCTTTGCAGACCTCGAGGTCATAGAGAAGAGGATGGCAAAGGGCATTAAGGGTGCCGCAAACAACAAGACACTGGCCAAAGAAGTAGAGCTCTTAAAGAAATTAAAGGAAATGCTTGAATCCGGGAAAATGGCCAAGAGCTTTAAGACCGATGACGAAGAAGAACAGGCCATGTTCGATTCTTTTGACCTGCTTACCGCAAAGCCCGTTATATTTGCGGCAAATGTCAAAGAGGACGATCTGGCTGATGACGGAGCCTCAAATCCCCATGTAGAGGCAGTGAGAAAATTTGCAGAAGAAGACGGAGACGGAGTATTTGTTGTTTCCGCAGAGATAGAGCAGGAGCTTTCCGAGCTTGAGGAGGATGAGAAGAAGGCGTTCCTCGAGGATCTCGGAGTTGCAAAATCGGGTCTTGAGAAGCTGATAGTAGCGTGCTACGATCTTTTGGGACTCATGAGCTTCCTTACCGCAGGACCCAAGGAGAGCAGGGCATGGACCATCAGGAAGGGTACAAAGGCTCCCCAGGCTGCAGGTAAGATACATTCGGACTTTGAAAGAGGCTTCATAAGAGCAGAAGTAGTTAATTACGATAACCTCGTTGCGTGCGGAGGCTACAACGGCGCCAAGGAAAAGGGTCTGGTACGTTCCGAAGGCAAGGAGTATGTTGTACAGGACGGCGATGTGATCCTGTTCAGGTTCAACGTGTGAAATAGTAACTATTCACGGCTGAATATGACATAAATACATAGCGCAAGCTTGCTTGCAGATATGTATTTTGTCAGATTCAGCCATGGAGGCTGGACAAAACGCACGAGTAAACAAAAGCCGCTTCAGCAGCGGCTCACGGCGAAGCCGGGAGGTTTATGAGTGGGGTTTTGTGCGGCCGTGAATAGTTACGTATAGTCATATAAGTATTTTGGAGGAATAGTAATGAGCTGGTGGGGAAACGATAATACAATAAGATTTCCTAATCTTGGGATAGAATTTCCCAATCTTCCGAGGGGATTTGCGATAGGGACGTTTACGATAGCCTTTTACGGAGTAGTAATTGCCTTAGGAATGCTTGCCGGACTTGCCATGGCAAGATGGAAAGCAAAAAAGACCGGACAGGATACGGAGATATACCTTGATTGTGCTCTTTGGGCAATACCTCTTTCTGTTATCGGTACCAGAATATATGAGGTTATCTTTAACTGGGAAGATTACGGCTGGGATTTTTGGAAGATAATAAATATCCGAGAAGGCGGACTTGCCATATACGGCGGTATTATAGCAGCCATCCTTACGGTATTTACTTATTGCAGGATAAAAAAGCTCAGGTTTACGCTTCTTGCGGATACCGCAATCCTCGGCATGATCTTAGGACAGATAATAGGAAGATGGGGTAACTTCTTTAACCGTGAAGCATTCGGAAAATATACCGACGGACTGTTTGCGATGCAGATCGATGTAAGGTATCTCGGCAACAGCTTTTACGGCGGGACCGAGGCTTATATCAGCGAGATACAGAACAACATCGTAACGGTTGGGGAAAACAGCTATATCCAGGTTCATCCGACCTTCCTTTATGAGTCGTTATGGAATGTGCTTATATTCTGTATCATGCTCTGGGCTTGGCCGCGAAAGAAGTTTAACGGGGAAATAATACTAATATATCTCAGCGGATACGGATTCGGAAGATTTTTCCTGGAAGGCTTAAGGATAGATCAGCTTCAGCTCGGGTCTACCGGACTTGCCGTTTCACAGGTGCTTTCGGGAATAGTATTTGTTGCAGCATTTTCACTTCTTGTATTCTTCAGGATCAGATCGGTAAAGCTTGGAATTCCTGTGAGCCTTGAACTAAGGCTTAACCCTGCGGATGCGAAGAGAACCAAGTCTTCGAAAAAGAATGCAAAAGAAGAAAAAGCAGAAGAGAAGAGCGAGGAGACAGTAGAGGATAAGTCTGAGGATGCGGAATCCGGTCAGGATCCGGATGAAGTGGAGCCCGGTGGTGAGGAAAAGGACACGGAAGAGCCTCAGGTGGAGGAAGAAGCCTCAGAAAAGGCATCCGAAGCAGGTGAAGAAGTACCGGAAGAGGTAGAAAATACCGAAAAGCCGGATGAAAATGCTTCGCAAGGGAGCAAAGTGGAGGAAGATGATAAAAAGCCCGAATAAGCATGTCGGACAGGAAAAAGCAGAAAAAACCGAGGGTTAGATTTTTAACCAAAAATATGTTACAAAATTATGACTTTACGCCAAGAAATTGTGGTGTATAAATATTCAAACACAATATATGGATGTTGCACAAAAAACGTGCCTGCATCCATATATTTTTTTTGCAATATTATCAGAAATTATGAAAAAAATATAAATTAACTATTGACTTTCAAGGTTCTTTTGTATTATTATAATGTCATAAAGTGGTGGAAAGTGGAGCCAAGTGATAGAAAGTGGGGTGAATAATCATGTTCATGGGTGAATATAATCATACTCTTGATCCCAAGAACAGGATTATTGTACCCGCGAAGTTCAGGGAAGACCTGGGAGAGACATTTATAATGTCGGCCGGCTTTGACGGATGTCTTTACCTGACACCCAAGACAAACTGGGATGTGTTTACACAGAAGCTTGCAGCACTTCCGTTTACCGCCGAGACCAGAAAACTGCAGAGACACTTCATGAGGAATTCGATGGAATGCGAACCGGATAAGCAGGGACGTATACTTATCCCGCAGAATCTCAAGGAGCTTGCAGGTCTTGAAAAAGACGTAGTCATGATAGGTTCCATTACAAAGATAGAGATATGGAGCAAGGAAAAGCTTGATGAAAGCTATGACGGAGAAAGCATGGATGCAACAGCAGAGAAGCTGTTCGCCGACAACAACCTCAGCTTCTGATAAGGATGACAATGGAGAATACGGTTACTTTTAAACATAATCCGGTCCTGCTGGGAGAAGTACTTGAAGGGCTGAACATCAAACCGGACGGCATATATGTTGACGGAACCCTCGGAGGAGCGGGACATTCATATGAGATATGCAGCAGACTAAAGGGCGGCAGGCTGATAGGCATCGATCAGGATGAGGATGCTGTAAAAGCCGCATCCGATAGGCTGAAAGAGTTCGGCGATACCGTAAGCATAGTAAAAAGTAATTACGAGAATATTGCTCCGGTGCTGAAGGAGCTCGGCATAAAGGAGGTTGACGGGATACTGCTTGACCTTGGAGTTTCGTCCTATCAGCTCGATACTCCCGAAAGAGGCTTTTCCTATCGGAATGATGCTCCACTTGACATGAGGATGGACAGGGAAAGAGACCTGACGGCGGCAGACGTCGTAAACACCTATTCCGAATATGATCTGTTCCGGATCATAAGGGATTACGGTGAAGACAGATTTGCAAAAAACATTGCGAAGCATATAGTTATCGAAAGAGCAAAGAAAAAGATAGAAACCACCTTTGAACTGAATGAGATCGTAAAGGCTTCGATCCCGGCAAAGGTAAGGGAAACCGGAGGTCATCCTTCAAAAAGAACGTTCCAGGCGATACGTATAGAGCTGAACAGGGAGCTTGAAGTTCTTGAAAATTCGCTTGAAAAAATGATAGACCTGTTAAAGCCCGGAGGAAGGTTATGCATCATCACATTTCATTCCTTAGAGGACAGGATAGTTAAAACAGCATTCAACAGGGCTGAAAACCCATGTACATGCCCGCCCGAGTTTCCGGTATGTGTATGTGGGAAAAAGTCCAAGGGAAAGCATTTAACCAAGAAAGCAGTCCTGCCCACCGAAAAAGAACAGGAGGATAATCCGAGAAGCAAGAGTTCCAAGCTGAGGATTTTCGAAAAGAGTATCTAAAGGAAACGAAAGGGGAAAGCGCGTAAGCGTCGTATCAGATTATGGCAGAAATCAGACGGAACAAATTCAGCTATGACAGAAATTATTATGAGAATATGAAGAAAATTCCGGTAGAGGGAACTGCTGCTAGGGCATACGACGAAGATGTTGAAGACTTCCCCGATGAATATACCGAGGAATACACCGAAGCTGATTTTGAAGGCACATCTCCCAAGAAAAGAAGGGTTGAAGTACATCCCACGAGGAGACCCCGCACACAGGTTAAGCCTCAGGCAGAAGTAAAGCTAAAGAAGAGATACAGCTTCGATCTTGTACTGGTAACCGCACTTCTGGCAATGATAGTATTTTTGGTAGGCTCATGCTACAGATACATCGCACTCAGGGAAGAGGTTATACAGGCAAGCAAGAAGATAGCAGCGGCGAAGACAGAACTGGAGGATGTAAACAATCTGAATTCGGCATTCATGAAAAGACTTGATGTTGAAACAGACAGGAACTATATCTACTCAGTAGCAGTGTCTAAGCTGAATATGATATATCCCAAGGAGAACAATACTGTATATTACGAGAGACCGGCGGAAGGGTATGTAAGACAGTACAAGTCGATACCGGCATCAAATTAAGCAGTTTGGGATTCGAAAATATTGGGTGAAGGAGCATTTTTCCTTCACCCATTAAACCGTTATAAAGGATGTCACAGAGAGGTTTTTGTATGAAAAGGCGCAGGAGAGTAAGACAATTTAATGGGGTTATGAAGAACAACCTGTTTGGTGTTTTTGTATTCGTTATACTTCTGTGCGGATTTCTTACCGGCAGGCTTGTCTGGATAAACAACGTCAAGGGTTCCGAATACGGAAAAAGGGTGCTTTCACAGCAGGCGTATTCAAGCAGGGTCATTGTTGCCGAAAGAGGTGCGATAACGGACAGGAACGGGATAGTCCTGGCGCGGAGTGAGAAGACCTACAATGTTATTCTCGATCCGGACGTTATCCTGACTCATGATTATTACATGGAACCTACACTGGAAGCCTTGAATGAGTGTCTGGGTTATGACAAAAATACGATGCTCAATGTCATAAACGGAAATCCGACAAGCAAATATCTTGTTTATGAGAGGAACATCGATTACAGCAAGGTTTCGGAGTTTAACAAATACAAATCTTCACATAAATTCGTTGTTGGCGTATGGTTTGAGGAGCAGTATTCAAGAACATATCCGTACGGGAATTTCGCTTCGCATGTTCTGGGATATGCCACGAAAGACGGAGGACGATACGGGATCGAACAGTATTATGACGAGTATTTGACCGGTACGGAAGGACAGGAGTACGGCTACTACGATCCCGAGCTTAACAGTCAGAAAACAACTAAGGATGCAGTAAACGGAGATACTCTGGTTACTACGCTGGATTTCAACATACAGACTGTCATTCAGGAAAAAATTACAAAATTCCAAGAGACGACAGGATGTGAGAATATCGGAGTCATAGTCATGAATCCACAAAACGGTGAGATATACGGCATGGCTTCAAACTATGAGTACGATCTGAACAATCCGAGATCACTCGAGGGACTGTATACGGAAGAAGAGCTTGCAGAGATGTCCGACGAAGATAAAATGAGCGCATTGTATAAGATGTGGCGAAACTTCTGTATTTCGGATACATATGAGCCGGGCTCGACCTTTAAGACCATAACGGTTGCTTCCGCACTTGAAGAAGGCGTGATATCGCCGTCCGATCAGTTCGACTGTCAGGGATATTCGGAAAAAGGCGGATGGAAGATTACCTGTAACAACAAAGACGGTCACGGAAGACTTACTCTTGCAGAGGCACTTATGAAATCATGCAACTGTGCATTGATGGATATTGCGGAGAAGCTCGGACCCAACAAATTCTATCTTTACCAGAAGATCTTCGGATTCGGCGCAAAGACCGGAATCGATCTTACCGGTGAGGCGACAGGTATCATAATACCGAAGGAAAAGCTTAAAGTAACGGAGCTTGCAACCAGCAGTTTCGGTACCACGTTCAATGTAACAATGGTACAGGTTGCGGCAGCATACGCATCTATCTTGAACGGCGGTGATTATTATATACCGCACGTTGTTAAACAGATAAAGACCGCTGACGGTATCACAGTGCTGAAGGAAGATCAGGCATCCGTAAGGGAGACCGTAAGCAGCACGACTACGGAATTCATACATGATGCACTTTACATGACGGTTGAAAAAGGTACGGCGACTCCCGCAAAGGTTAAAGGTTACCTCATCGGAGGAAAGACGGGAACCGCACAGAAGAGACCGAGGACCGAAAAGAAATATGTAGTATCTTTCGTAGGCTTTGCACCTGTTGAGAATCCTCAGGTCATGACATATGTCGTAATCGACGAGGTACATGATGAATCGCTTGTGGGAAGCAGTTCTCCCGCAACAAAGATGACGGCGGAGATCATGAATGAGATACTTCCTTATCTCGGAATGTATCCGGAGGGAGATATCGTTTATACCGTAGATCTTGACCTGCTTCAGGAGCTTGACAGTAATATTCATGATGAAGTCAATGAGGGAAATCTTCCCGAGGACTATGATGAAAATGCCGAAGAAAAAAGTGAGGAAGGTTCGGATGACAATTCCGGAGAGGATATCTGAAAAGGTATTGCTCGGATATAAAAAATGGAGATTATTAAGAAAAATACGGAGGGGTAATATGGACTTTAACGGTAAAAAGGCACTGATAATAGGAGCCGGAAAAAGCGGGATAGCAGCAGCAAGGCTGCTCGACAGTCAGAATGCGGAGGTTACTCTTTACGATGACAAAAAGCTTGATGAGGCTGAGGTAAAGGCCAAAATAGGAGAGAGCTACAAGGGCAGCATAATATGCGAGAAGCTTCCGGAGAATGCGGGAGAAGGACTTGATTATCTGGTGCTCAGCCCCGGAGTTACGATAGATGCACCGCTGGTACTTGAAGTACTTAAGGGTGGGGCAAAGATGATAGGCGAGGTTGAGCTTGCATATTATTTTACAAAAGGCAAGATTGTTGCAGTTACCGGAACAAACGGAAAGACTACCACAACCACACTGGTCGGCGAGATTTTCAAAGCGGCAAAGAGAAAGA
>JAEEVO010000111.1 GCA_016290905.1 Lachnospiraceae bacterium
CTCACGCACAAAATGACCGTTCCTCTGGCCCCGTGCTCGTCTTTTTCCCTTGCGGGATTTGCCCAGCCGATGCAGTAATCCGCATATTCCTTTATGTCAGGCATACGTTTTAAAGAAAAGCATCCGTCAAACTCGGAATCCGCGTCGATCATTTCCTGCCTGTATGCCGCTATCTCATCTGCAAAATCGACCGTCGCCTCTACAAAAAGGAGCTCATCAGCCGCATTTTTCGGATATACAACCTCAAATTTCTCGCATACCACAAGGGACTCGTCCGTAAATGGGATCCCCGATTCTTCCGCGCATTCATTGAAGAACTCGCGGTGAACCTGTCTCCAGTATTCAAGGGACCTGTCGCCCTCGCCCTCCGCATACGCGTGAAAATGAGGCACTTCCTTAAAAGGACGAATATACACGTCGTAGGTCCTTATGACGCATACCGCCTCGTCTTTTCCGTCTAAGATCACGCTGTATTCTCCGGCCTGCGGAAGCTCATCAAGGGCATCCTCTGCCACATAATCGTCGTACGCGCTTGCCGTGCCGAATTTTATCCCTTTAGCTACAAGCGCAGCAAGCTCATCTGCCGTTGCCTCGTCATCGCCAAATGCCCAGGCTTCGTATTCTGTTTTTTCATCTGTTCCGCTTGCTTTACAATATTCTGTCCATAACTGTTCTGCATTCATTTTTTTCTCTCCTAAAAATGTCGTGTAAGGTCGGGGTTTTGACACTCGCAGTTGGGGCCAAAAGCCCCAACCGCGAGTGCCAAAGCCCCGACCGCTGGTGCCATAATTCTTTCTCCTTTTTACTTCTGTGTTTCGTCCGGATAGTCCCAATAGCCTCCGGTGTAAAAGTTTTCATTTACAAGCGGCTTTGCCGTCAATCTAAAGATCACGCAGCCATCAGGGCACACAACTGTCTTTGAATATTTCTCATCTCCGCCGACTTTTGTAAGGTCCCCGCCGCTTCTTACCGCTTCCATCAACGGAAACAGCATCATCATTGTCTTAGAACAGATCCCGTACCCATCCTTATTTACCGGGCATCCGTAGTTGCATTTGTACACATCTCCGACCTCCTCGCCGTTACGGCAATATCTCTCGGTCTTGTCGCCATGCAAAAAGCCTGTTACTTCTACTGTGAATTCATATTCTTCGTCGTACCATTTTTTCATAGTTTCTCCTCTTTTCTCATGATCAAAATGTCGTACTGACTCCGTCCCCATGCGACATTATTGCAAGGATCAAAGGCTATGGGTTTAAGCTTCTTAAGATCGATCTTGCCGTCAGTAACCACGCTCTCATCTGCAGACACGTTGACGATCTCTCCAATAAGGATTCCGTCTTCGAAGCTCTTTACCTTGCATTCGAGAGCCATCGGAAGTTCATCGATGAGCGGTGCATCTACGAATTCACTCTTGGTCGCGTGGAAGCCCGCTTTGGCAAACTTGTCCGGCACGTTTCTGCCTGATTCAATACCGACATAATCGCAAGCCACTACGTAATCTTCCGTAGCCATACTTACGGTAAAGGCCTTCCTAATCTTGAAATTGTCCGTGGTCTTATGCTCCGAAAGGCTTATCGTAATCTCCTTGAAATCGGTAGTAATGCCCCAAGCCGCATTCATAGCATTGGGTACGCCGTTCTCATCATAAGTTCCGATGATAAGTACCGGCTGCGGTAACATGATTGGTTTTGCTCCGTATTTCACTCTGCTCATAACGTGATACCTCCTTGTTTATAATCTGCAAACACATCCTCAAACGAGCGATTTCCTTTAATGTAGTCTTCAAAAGCATTTTCCGGGTCTTTTCCATGGAATACCTTACATAAGCCACACATATCGCAATCAGAAAGACATGGAAATCTGTTCTTTATATATTCTCTGCGTTTTTCAAACGTTGCTTCCGTAATGCTCGGTGCCTGGTCCATTACTACCCCTTTATCTGCCTGTTCTGGCGGTATTCTTCCATATACATCATATTGATTTCTCTGATTTCGCGCTTTCCATCTATGTAATCCTGATAAATCTCCAGTGGATTGCCACCCCCAAGCCAGCAGGAAGAACAATTCTCACATCCTCCACCACAATCCATGGATTCTTTTATAATGCGCTCACGTTCTTCTTTTGTGGTGTCTTTGATAAGAAGCGACTTAATCTCCATACAATCCCCCTTGTTTACAATCGATTTTTACTTCTCAGCTTCCATTTCGGCATTAATGATATCCTCACTTGCAGCCATAGCCTGAAGCGTCATTTCAAGAAGCTTATCCAACTCCCATCCGAGCTGATCTGCGCCACGCTCGATCACTTCCCTCGAGCATCCTGCCGCAAAGCCTTTACTCTTATATTTCTTTTTCAGAGACTTAAGTTCCATATCCTTGGTACTCTTTGAGGGTCTCATGAGAGCAGCAGCCCAGATAAGTCCGGTGAGTTCATCTGCGGCAAAAAGAACCTTCTCCATCTCATGAACAGGCTCTACATCGATTGTTGCACCGCAGGCGACAGTAATCCCATAACCATGAGAGCACACAGAGTGGATGATATCATCGCTCACACCGCCTTCTTTTAAAAGCTCCGGTGCCTTCAGGCAATGCTCTTCAGGATAAAGTTCAAAGTCAATATCATGAAGAAGTCCTACGATCCCCCAATGCTCTGCTTCGTCTCCATATCCAAGTTCTTTCGCATACCATTTCATAACAGCTTCCACGGTCAGTGAATGCTGAATATGAAAGGGATCCTTGTTGTATTTCTTTAATAGTTCAAATGCTTCATCTCTTGTGATCATCTTTAAAACATCCTTCCGTCAATCAACAACCTTTTCTTCCACTTTTATGATCTTCGATCGAGCATGCGTTCGGAGAGCCGTATTCGATCAAACCTGCATCTGCCGGATCTATAGATACTCTCCCATCTTCAAAAACAAAAGCAGGAATACCGACATCTCCAATCTCTTTACAACGGTCAAATACCGGACTGTTGTCTCTCAGCCTGGTGAAAGCACCCATATTTCTGATGTTTTCTCCGATATTTATATATTCAAACTCATTCTCTCTACCAACTATCTGTTCATGAATATAGTCACAATATGGACATGTAGGCATTCCATAAATCTTGATCATTTACTAAATTCTCCTTTCAAAAAATGCACCCAAGTTATTCTCTTCGAAGAATAGCTCAGATGCATTTTCGGTAACTGTAAAATTAAAGTGCTGGTCCCCATGCTTTCTGCTCTAATATAACTTATTCCCCGCCTAGAACAACATCCTCCAAAACTGCTTACAACACCACTTGGATATTATACCATTTTAGGGCTTCGTTATAAAGAAAATTTTCAACAAAATCAAGGCTCAACGGCCCAATAATTTGTTGCGTAGAGATGACGTCTGCAACGCACGGCGGGGCGATCGGAACTGTAATATTGCCCATAATAATCATTACGCAGTTCAATTATCTCCCCGTCTATCCCCATTTATCGTGCAATGATTGTAGTATGATAAATTTAAATTGCGGTCCTTATTTTCCAAAACAACAGGGGCCCCCGCATTTTAGTGCGGCGGTCCCCCGTCTCTTATGATCTCAAGGGATCACTTTATCGTCTATTTTGCAATTATCGGAATGACTCTCGGGAAAACAGGCTTGGTAAACTTATAGGTTTTCGCAGGAGTTTTTACGGTAATGGTATCACCTTGTTTAACGGTTACGATCAGGGTTCCAACATTGATATGACTCTTGTCTACGCTTATCGCACCGGAGACCTTGATATCACTTTCTTTTAAGTCTATTATGATGTTTTCTTTTTCGTCTGTAAGAATAAAAAACATCCTGTCGTCGCTTAAAGTGATGTAGTCCAAGTGATCGGGATCCCCCGGGAGTTTTAAGGTGTAGCCTATATCGCTGTAAGTCTTTCCGTTGGCTTTCATACTTGTTTTACAACGGATAACAGAGTATGCCGGCAGGTCATCAATATTTAAACCGCTGTTATTGAATCTGTGTCTGCCTGAAGTCTCGATTCCTTCATCATGGCCCCACTCATCTAATTTTTCCGTTTGGGTATAGATTTTCTTTCCTGTGTAATCAAAGATCTCAACTTTCGTATCACTGCCGGCATAGCCTTTTTCCACGCCGTTTTCACGGATATAGGCACTGGCATCGATCCTTGTATCACGTCCGAATGTGGAGCGGTTCCCTTGATCTATGTTTGGGTCATCCATTGTTTCATTGGCAAAGAGACAGTTAACAAAAACGCCGTCTTTGCCATTCGTATTGGAACAGCTCCTGCTAAACAGCCACTCGGAAGGCTTCATGCCGTCAATGGTCTTTCCGCCTGCAGCCTCGTCTATGATTTCTTTGGCTCTTTCAAGTGGGATGTGCTGGTTTTCTTCCTGATACATCAGTTTGGCAACCTTCGGCCAATAATCATAGGTGCCTTCTGTGGACAGTATCGTGTCCATACAAAAAAGTGACATACCTGCAGAAGTGTCGGAGTCCAGTCTGGAGTATTTGTCTCCGTCACCCATCTGTCCGTTTACAGCTTCAAAGCCGTAATTATCCATTAAGTCCATGGTCCACTGAATATTGATGCTATGCCCGGTAAGGTCCAACATGTCTACATGAATAATGTCAAACGCAAGACCTGCGTGAGCTTCATTGATCCATTGGCCCACGTCGAAAGCTACAGGCTCGTTGTTTCTCTGCATCCACATGTGAGATGTTTCATGAACCAGCTGCGGCATGATATCATCCATATCGTCGTAGCCGGTAGGCATTCCAAGGGTGACGGTATTTGTCTCGTCATCCCATTCATTGCAGCCCACGGCCAGAGTTTCATCACTTAATATCCAGGTCACTCCGTCTGTGTAAAAGTCCTCGGCGCAAGGTCCCAGGACGGTGACCATGAGAGGAAAGTAATGCTTCCAGGCTTCCTGCAGTTCCTCTTCCGAAACCGTCCATTTATCGCCTTCGATGAAAAGAGGCGGAACCTCCACGGAAAAATCAGTGGTCTTTTCCAAAATGCCGATCGGTTCTGCCGGAGTAAAGCCGGATTTAAAAGAAGTATTATCTTGTACTGTAACTTTACAGTTTAATTTCTTTTTTCCGACTTTAACTGTGATAATGGCAATTCCTTTTTTCAGTCCCTTTACCACACCTTTTTTTGATACCGATACGGTCTCAGGCTTGTTGGAAGTAAATTTTACCTTTTTGGAAGAGTTTAATACCTTAAGTTTGAACTTCTTTCCGACATCGATCGTTTTGGTTTTATAGTTTAGCTGCGCCGCAGCCGCAGAAGCGCTTATGTTCGGCGCAAACCCGAAAGTAAGGGAGAAGAGTAACAGAATAAAAGTCAGTGATTTGAATACTCTTTTCATAAATTTCCTCCATAATTATCCAATCAAATTATCCTTGCCGTACTTTATCATGAATCGGTCCCAGATATCCTGCTTCACGAACTTCAATAACTCCAATCATTCCACGGAATCAGCTCTTACATATAGCGTTTTTCTACCTGCGCCGATCCTTATAAGCGTTCCGTCATCAACAAGTTTCTTCAAGGCAGACTCTACCGAGGAACTACCTAAACTCGGGCATCCGATAAGGACTTCCTGTTTTGAAAACTTACCGATACGATTGCAGACATAAGTCTTAACTACATCATAAGATGTGCTCTTTGCCCCGAAGGCATATGCCATAGACACTCTTGCTTCAAACTCTTTGTAACAAGAAAAAATTATGCTCAGCATATATTTGATAAATTGTTTCGGATCATTTGTTCCCTCATGCCATCCTTGATCGGCACTTCGAAGTGCATCATAATAAGCTTCTTTAGTATCAGCAATCGCTTTTTCAATACTGATGTACTGGCCCACCAGATATCCGCTTCGATAAAGCAGCAGTAACGTTAACAACCTGCTCATTCGACCATTGCCATCGTTAAACGGATGGATGCATAAGAAATCAAGCAGAAAACAAGGAATTAGAATCAGTTCATCCACAAACTCCTTGTTCAAGGCCTCCTGATATTTATTACAAATTGCTTCAATCGCTGCCGGTGTCTCATATGGTTCAAGGGGCTTAAATAACACAACCTTTTTGCCATTTTCAAGCATCATATCTATCTCATTAGGCGTAGTCTTGAACTGACCTCCATATGAATAGTTCGTAAATTTCAACAAATCCCTGTGCATCTGAAGGATATAGTTGCTTCGAACAGGCATGAAATCATAGTTTTCATGCACAAGATTAAGCACATTTCGATAACCAAGGATTTCCTGCTCGTCGCGATTCTTAGGCGTTGTTTTATCAGCCACAAGTTGCTTCAATCTGGCATTGGTAGTGATGATACCCTCAATCCTGTTTGATGCTTCGGTACTTTGTATCTTGGCAATTTCAATAAGTCTGTTTAATTCCACAGGTCTTTGACGTAGGAAAAGTTCCTGCTTTCCCTTATACTCATGGATCTTTGATATATACGACATTATCTCGTTATCCCACGTTCTGTCTGCAAGATAAGAATAATCAAATTGTCTCATCAGCTGAAACTCCTTTCTCCCAAGTCAGTCAAAAATCGCCCAATTAATAGTTGTGTTTGTGAGTTAATCCAATCCTTTGGGAGAATCTCTTACT
>JAEEVO010000025.1 GCA_016290905.1 Lachnospiraceae bacterium
GTCATCAGATTTCGCCCGAGAAAGGAGATTCATACTACCATACCATACAATTTCACCATCAATGATAGCAAAGTGTTCATGCATATGATCCTGAAGCCTAATCCTTATACCACAATTTTCAAGTACATGTACAAGATTTTTTGTATCCTCGATCTTTTCTTCAGGATATCCTTCAGGATTAAGCGTCACAACCGTAACCTTTGCACCATCTTCCTGCTTTCTTTTTATAAGTTTGATAAATGCATTGACTTTGGCCTGATTCAAACCCGGACTTGATATTACGATTTCCTTATTTGCCTCCAGCAGATCTCTTTCATACACCTTTTCATAACTATCTATGTCAAAAATAGCATTAGCACTCTGTTTTTCTACTATGAAATTATTGCAGATCTCATATCCTATCTTCTTATAAGTCCTTAGACGTTTGTGATACATTTTTTCCAGCACACGTATATGAGAATCCACATAGTCATATATAATTACTTCTCTCTTGGTTTCATAGTCTCGATGTAAACGTCCGGCAAATTGCTCAATATTTCCTTCTGCATCCGCTGGCATTGTAAGCATCATTGTATCAAGCCGAGGAAAATTAAATCCCTCACCAACATATTTATCGATAGCAACAAGTACAACAGACTCTTCCTCCGGAACCGTTCTCATCTGAAGCCTCATTTTATCCTTGGCTTTTCTACTGCCTCCACCTTGAAGGAGATAGACATGATCTGCCTTTCCTTGCAGTCGCTGATATAATAGTTCCGCATGCTCCTTGTACTTCGTCAGAACGAACGGTGTTCTTCCATTTTGAATACATTTTTCAACATCCGCAACGATCTGATCATTTCGGGATTTACTTTCAATAACTGCCCTATTTGCTTCCGTATATTTAAGATCCGATGTACTTACTAACCTTGTAAATCTCGGATAAACAAAATGACCTATACCCTGTTTTTCTGCCCTTTCTTTTGCTGTATATCGGAATCTGATCGGTCCAAACTGCATAAATACTTTCTTTTCAAGTCCATCCTCACGTTTAGGCGTAGCTGTTAATCCATAAACATACTTTGCTTTTACTGATCCAATGACATCCTCTACAGTCTGAGCCGCCCCATGATGGCATTCATCCATGATTACCATTCCATACTTCTCAACAATTGGATTGATTTCATTTCCTTTACCCAAAGAAGAGAATATTGCGACATCAATAATTCCTGTCATAGAATTATGACCGGCGTACAGTTTTCCGATTATGTTCTTTCTCTTTTTTACTCTTCCTGTTTTAGTATGATACTCGGGTAGTTCAGCGTTTATATCCAAAAACTTTTCTAAATCCTCTATCCAGTTCTTCTGAATTTCCGTATTATGTACCAGTATAAGGGTATTGGTCTTTTTTTGAGCAATCATATATGCTCCAACAACGGTCTTGCCAAAAGACGTCGTTGCTGCAAGAACACCATTATCATGTTCCAAGATGGCCTTTGCTGCCTTCATCTGTTCTTCATATAATGTACCGTTGAATGAAACATCTAATAATGTCCCGATACATCTATTATCCGTTAGAGAAAAAGGTATATCAGCCTTATTGAATCTGTCCATTACAGAATCCAGTAATGCCCGTGGTATACAAATATATCCCGCATCATCATAACCACAGAAAACTATTCTTGGAATACCTTTTGTTGAGAATCCCATAGCTGCCTTTTTATAAAAATCCGGGTTACTAAATGCCGCCATACGACGTAATGCATTTTGCATTCTCGGTTTCATGTTCTTTGTGTTGATGTAAACTTTATCAGCTATAACAATCTCAACAACAGAGGAAACGTCTTCTTTATTCAGATGGTTTTTTGTTTTCTCCCAAGGCTTACTATCATCAGACTTATCTGTATCCGTATCAAACTCATTGCCAAGCTCACCGAGTATTCCCTCTGCTGACCATTCTTTTATTCTTTCTTCAACATTGTCATTTGAAAGTTTTCTTATCTCTTTTAGACAATTCCATTGATTCGGATATGCATTCCAGTTTTCATCAATAACCGCACTATTTCCATATTTCAGAGCCTGTCCTTGCAAAGGTAGTGCGACCAGATTTCCAAGTCCGGGTTTGCCAGTTTTTGTATTTATAGGAATATGATCCTGTGCAGGAATCATTCTATCATAATACTTGAAACTTCTCATATTTACAGATTCAGCACCTTTAGTTAAAAGTGCCGTACCAAATTTTCGTGCAGTGACAGCAAGAATTGGCTTTTCGAAAAACATCCAAATATGAGCTCCCTTTCCTGACCTTGACCGTTCAATCAGAACCGGAACCTCATTAACTTCACAAATCTTTCTAAATGCGTTAACCTCTGTCATCCACTCAGAATCAGGATTTGCTCCATCATCCCCACCGATTGTATCATCATGACAATCAAAATCGAACACTAAGAAGTTAACTGTTTCATCAGGGAACATTGGATATAACCCTATTACATCTGAGGCATCTTCTTTTGTCCCTAGCAAATGCTCATACAATACCTGCCCGGTCAATTCTTTATATTTCTGATTTTGGCATTCTCCGCAATTGTACTGTTGGTTAGTCTTTTTAGGGCAAATTCCGTCCTTCCAAAAATTCCAGCACTGAGTATAATAGCCATGCTTCCCGGTTTTCTTACTAGCTTTTCCCGACCGTTTACTATACACATCATTTCTTCCCTTGAACAAATAATAGAAATACTGGATATGTTGCTTCGTAATAGTAATAGGTAGAATACGGGCTCCTTGATTCTCTTCAAAAGCCAAATTTCTGTCCGGAGACAAATCATCTAAATCTTTAGCTTCCCGTCTGTATGAAATTCCAGCAGTATCGAGAAGTCCATGCAAATATTCAATTTCTTTTTCTAGTTGACTTATTCTTGATAAGTACTGTTCTTCACTCATAATAAAAATCCCTTATAAACTATTGCTTTTTCGCCCTTAAATGTATCGTCTCCTCTAGTTCCTGCAAGCGCTTTAGAACATCCTCAAATTTCGGATAATCTCCATAGATCATGGCTCTCATTACTCCATAATCCGCCTCAAGTCGTTTGATACTATGCTCTGCAGGCATAAGCTTTATAGAATCCATCCTGGCAAGTTCATACTTTGCCCAGTTTCTCGGATAAAATTTTCTTTTGAATTCGGCAGCCTGTTCCAATAAATCCGCTTGCGCCAATGACTTATCAAGCACCTCAGTCTCGGCCATACAATATAAATCATAATAGTGTCTTGAATACCGATCCGGTACCTTGGAATTTTCCGGTCTATATGCCTCTTGATGGAGGATGGTTGCTTTCTCCCAAAATGTACGCTCAGCAGTGGTCGTTAATATTCTTGTATCCCCTTTCTCAAACACATTGGGATACTTCTCTGCTATCTTATCCATTAAATGCCTCTTTGCAAATCATTTTAATCTTTTCATAAACCCACGATGTACAGTGTTTAGTTTCCTGAAACATGGTCTCTTTCTCTTCTTTAGAAAGAAAATCTGCTATCTTACGAATAACTCCATTATCGATTTCTTCCTTCCCGATAGCCTTCAGCGCCTGTATGATAAGAGCTGATTTCTTTGATACCTGCGTCAGTTCAGTGTTCTTATTCGTATGCTTAAAAACAATGGTAGTTCCATTATATTCATATGTTTTATACGGACCATCACTAAGAAATTCATAATTCGCCGGAACCTGGGTTGAAAGGCCCAACATATTAAGCGCCGTTGCACCGGTCGGAACGATATTCCAGCCATATCTTTGAGCCAGCGCTTCTGCAATATCAGCTATTCTGGGCGGTATGTTTTCACCAAGCAATTTACTGTACCTCGGTTTCATATATACACCGCGCAGCACCTTGGCAACCTTACCTTCTTCCGTCAAGCGTTTTAATATCATATGAAGTGTTTTAGAATCAGTTATGTCCGCAAAATCTGACATTCCAAATACTGCACCATCATTGTAATATTCAAGTCTTTGCAATACCAATTCAGTATAGTTCAATCTGTTCATATGCATCTCCTTTTGTTGAAAATAGTATATACTTTTTTCAACATAATAGCAAGTAAAAAAAATATAAAAGCAGGAGACTTTCAAATCCCCTGCTTCTTCTATCGGTATGGTTTTCCTTTTAGGTTTACGGGTTTCCAAAGGTGTAAAAAAGGTGTAAATTTCTAATCTAACATTCTCAATCCCCTTGTTTTTCGGGCGTTTCAGGATTCTTTCAGTATATTGCCGTGGCAGATGAATAATACTCGTATCATATCCTTTTTCCTTATTTCTTAAATCTTAGTAATTACCATTATACTCAATTATTGTTAAACAGATCGTCACCTGTTATTATGTTCTGAACAACATCCGAATATTCATTTCTTTTTAATCCCTTAACTGTAATAAGCGTTATATGGATTGCCTTATCAGTTCCAGTCTCTTCCCGGAAAACTTCTGCCTTATTGATCAATTCATCCTGATATTCTGAATCAATTACAAATTCATTGTCTGTATACTTGGCTTCACAAAGATTTATTATATCATCCTTTCTGTCAATCAGAAGATCTATCTGGGCTCCTCCTTTGTTTTTCTTGCTTTTCCATGAATATTCTGTACTGATAATCCCTGATATTCCAAGTCTGTTTTTTATTTGGGGTATATGATGCAGGCAAACCACTTCAAACGCATTCCCACGCCACGAATAATATGATGCGCTCTTATAAAACTTCTGCCAGGAATCTATAGATATATCCTTCAAAAAAGCTACCGAAAACATAACAAAAGGATCTATGAGTTGGAAAAATGCACCATTTTTTTCATAGGAATACCTTTTATATTTTCTTATAAATCCACACTGTTCTAATTCTCTTAAAGCCTTTGTCAGCCCCTCTCCATCTGAAACACCGGATTCTTTCACCAGTTCCGTCCGTTCCATTCCTTTTCTTTTTTCGGCAAGAGCACTTATAATCTTTATATGATTCCCTGCGTTCTTAAACAGCGAACTAAAAAGATGATCGTATTCATAATGAAGCTGTCCCTGAGAATTAATTACCAGATTATCAATATTCTGTACCAAGCTAAGTCTCTTGTCCAGCAGATTCAGATAATACGGAATTCCGCCAAAAACCATATAGCTATCTATAATCTGCTTTCTCGTAAATGATATACTGTTATTTCTGAAAAACTCTTCGCACTCACTTAAGTTAAATGGTGCAAGATGAATCTGACGGGTAACCCTATTGTAAAAACCTCCCGTATCAAACAAAATATTGTTTATGATCCACGAAGTAGCTGAACCGCATACAATAAGCATAAAATCCTTTTGTGAAGAACCCCAGCTGTTCCAAAAATAATCAAGTGCTACACGGAAATCTGACCTTGGTGTATCCATCCAAGGAACTTCATCTAAAAAAATTACTCTTCTCCCACTAACTGCATCCCTTTTAACATCTACTCTTTCCAGAATAATCCTTAGTCTCCTAAACGCTTCAAACCAATCCTTTGGTATATTCTTTTCAGCATCACCATATTCTCCCAAAGCTTCATTAAATGCTTTTATCTGACTACGTGTTTTCCCATCCGGCAGCCCTGTTGAGTAGAAAGAAAAATTGTTATTAAAGTACTCTTTAATTAGAAATGTTTTTCCAACTCTTCTCCTTCCATAAACCACAACAAATTCCGGTTTTCCAGATAATATGCACTGTTCAAGTTTATCTTGCTCAACTTTTCGTCCTACAATATGCATTTTATACTCCTTTTTGCTTATATTCTGCTGAAACATAATGTTTTGAGTAGTTTCCGCAGATTATAGGCAATTTACACTTTATATCTTGCTGTTTTATGTTATTGTAACACAGTCCTATATAAATATCAACCAATTTTTTTACTTATTCCGGCCCAATATCAAAAAAAGATCCATCAGATACTCGTTCTGACAGATCGTCCAGCACAACTTCCTTACCAAAAGAGTTACTGTACTTGTTCTTTTTTACGCCAAAAGTAGTAACCATTGTCAGTACCAGGGTTTTTGTTGTTTTGGTCTTATTCCTGAATACTGCGATTTTATTTCTTAAATTCTCATCATCTTCCTTCCTGATTTCATATTGCTGTATAGAATGCTTTATCTCACAAATATTTATGACCCTGTCGCGTCTGTCTATCAGTAAATCTATCTGAGCCCCTTTTTCGTCAGCATTTCCTTGACTGTTCCATGAAGAGACCTCAGAATATACACCTAATACTTGCTATAACCCACTTAAAGATAAAATTGGCGTCAAGACGCATTTTTTAGGAATGATAAATCCTCTTTCCGTTATTCTCATTTTGCCCCAATATAAAAGCAAGAGACTTTCAAATCCCCTGCTTCTTCTATCGGTCTGGTTTTCCTTTCAGGCCGCAAAGCAACTTTTATCCGGTTCCGAAATGACAATAGAAGAAATCGCCGGTCAAACAGGATTTTGCTCAAGCAGCTATTTCTGCAAACTCTTTAAACGTTATGAGGATATTACTCCCACACAGTTCAGAAACATTTAACGGGCCATGGAGTCTGTGGTCCATTCTGCTTCTCAGACCTTCCGATATATGTTTACCGGCAGAAATGATGTATATGTCAAAAATCAATCAGTTTTCAGCAAAAAAATCAGTATTTATTTGTATTGACTTAATTTTAGGTTTAGAGTATGTTTATATCAGGAGTGACACGCAGCGTGCCGCTATTGTTTATACATTTTATTGTAGAAAGGCGCAAATATGGAAAACACCATCTTAGAAAAAGGTCCCATTACCGATGAGCTTATCGCGAAAATGGACAAGTACTTCCGTACGGCAAACTATCTTTCAGCATGCCAGCTTTATCTTCTGGATAATCCGCTTTTAAAAAAGCCTTTAACCGCCGACATGGTAAAGAAAAAAATAGTCGGTCACTGGGGAACGGTTCCCGGACAGAACTTTGTTTTCACGCACTTAAACCGGGTTATCAAGCGTTATGATCTCGATATGATCCTTCTCTCCGGCCCCGGTCACGGAGGAAACTTCTTTATAGCAAACGACTATATCGACGGATCATACAGCGAGATATATCCCAATATTTCTCAGGATGAGGAGGGTATGCAGAAGCTCTTCAAGCAATTCTCCTTCCCCGGCGGAGTTCCCAGCCACTGTGCCCCCGAAACTCCCGGTTCAATACACGAAGGCGGTGAGTTAGGCTATTCCATCGCCCATGCCTGTGGTGCCATCTTTGACAATCCTGACCTTATAGCTACAGTAGTGGTAGGCGACGGCGAAGCAGAGACCGGACCTCTGGCTACCTCATGGCAGTGTAACAAATTCATCAATCCTGTAGGAGACGGTGTCGTACTTCCTATTTTACATCTCAACGGATATAAGATCGCAAATCCTACCATCTTCGGACGTCTGTCAAAGCAGGAGCTTATTGATTTCTTCCACGGAAACGGATGGGAGCCTTATTTCGTAGAAGGTGACGATCCCATGACCATGCACAGACTTATGGCCGAGACCATGGACACCGTTATCGAAAGAATAAAGGATATTCAGGAAAATGCGCGTAAGAACAATGATGCAACACGTCCCGTATGGCCCATGATAGTACTCCGTACTCCCAAGGGATGGACCGGACCCAAGGTGGTTGACGGGAACCGCATCGAGGGGAATTTCCTGGCTCATCAGGTACCCATCATGATGGATAAGCCCGAGCATTTACAGATGCTTTCCGACTGGCTGCACAGCTATAAGCCCGAAGAACTGTTTGACGAATTCGGCAAAGTACTTCCCGAGATCACAGAGCTATGTCCTAAGGGTGACAGCAGACTCGGCATGAATCCGCATGCAAACGGAGGCAGACTGCTCAGAGACCTTCGTCTCCCTGATTTCAGGAAATATGGTTTTGATATTGAAAAACACGGTGCAAAGGAAAGCCAGGATACAGCAAATCTTGCCACTTATATCCGTGATATATTCAAGCTTAACGCAGAAGCCAGGAACTTCCGTATCTTTTCACCTGATGAGAACAATTCAAACCGTTTTACCTCCGTATTCGAAGTAGAAAACAGAGACTGGAATGCCGAGCAGTCTGATATGGACGATCATCTTTCCAGATTCGGAAGAGTTATGGACTCCATGCTTTCAGAGCATATGTGCGAAGGCTGGCTCGAAGGATACCTGCTCACAGGACGTCACGGATTCTTTGATACCTATGAGGCATTCTCAAGGATCATCGACTCCATGGGCGCACAGCACGCAAAGTGGCTCAAAGTTTGCAACCAGCTGCCCTGGAGAGAAGAGATCGCATCTCTGAACCTCCTCATGTGCTCTACAGTATGGCAGCAGGATCACAACGGATTTACGCATCAGGATCCCGGATTTATGGATCATATCGCGAATAAGAAAGCCGATGTTGTACGTATCTATCTGCCGGCAGATACCAACACGCTTCTTTCAACTATGGATCACTGCTTAAAGAGCAGAAACTACGTAAACGTTATCATAGCATCCAAGCATCCACGTCCCCAGTGGCTGTCAATGCCTGAGGCTGTAAAGCATTGTACACAGGGTATCAGCATATGGGACTGGGCTTCAAATGATCAGGGAAAAGAACCCGATATAGTATTTGCATGCGCAGGAGAAACTCCAACACTGGAAGCTTTAGCTGCAGTATCCATCCTCAGAAAAGAACTGCCAAACATCAAGATCCGTTTTATAAATGTGGTAGACCTGTTCAAGCTTGTTCCTCAGGCGGAACATCCTCACGGGCTTTCCGATGCTGAATATGACATGCTATTTACCACAAACAAGCCTGTAATTTTTAACTTCCATGGCTATGCAACACTTATCCATGAGCTTACATACCGACGTCACAATAACAGACTTATGCATGTACGCGGCTACAAAGAAGAAGGTACCATCACTACAGCGTTTGACGTACGTGTACAGAACGATATCGATCGTTTCCATCTGGTACAGGATGCATTAAGATTCCTGCCACAGCTTGGAAATACCGGTGCATATCTCTACCAGAAGATGAGCGATAAGCTTGTTGAGCATAAGCAGTACATCCATGATTACGGCGTAGATCTTCCTGAAGTAGTCAGCTGGAAATGGGACGACATAAACTGACGAAAACCAAAATACGTCTTTAGATCAAAACAGAGACCGTGGAAGCCTTGACCTGCTTCTTCGGTCTCTGTATTATTCACAGCCTCTTTAGTAACTTTAATATACTGTAAAAGTTATTTGTTTTTTCTTACATTTCATTTTTGCATTTCATTTGCGGGCCGGTATTGCCCGGCTTAAGGGAGGATTTTCCCCGATGCAGCTCAGCTCTTATCACTCTGCCTTCACGATAGTTACATTACTGCTAAGGCCCGATGCCTTAAGCATACTTACGACTTTATCAAATGCTTTGTCTTTAGCCTTTATGGTTATGGTTGCATCCTCGGGTATGCCGGCGAAAGCGTTGGCACCGATCCTCTTTAAGTGATCTGCATCTATATAGATGTTCTTAAGGTTGGAAGCACCCTCGAAAACTCCGGCTCCGATAGCCTTTATATTGCTGCCTATATGAACCTCAGTGATGCTCTCGTCATTTGCATAAGCACGAGCGGAAATGGCATTTACTACGTACTTCTTTCCGTCGATAGTGATCTGTTCCGGGATCTCAACCTTCTCAGCCTCTGAGCTTACCTTACCGATCTTGACAGTTCCCGGTGTAGCCTTCTTACCCTTGCCCTTAGCCTGCTTCTTTACGGAATAGGTAATGGTCTCTTTATTCCCGTTCTTATCAACGGTCTCATTGCTGTAAGAAGTGATCTTGCCCTTACTGTTGGTCTTAAATGTCTCGACAGTGGAGCTGCCGTTCTTCTTTTGGGTAGTCTTTGTAACAGAACTGCTGCCGTCTTTCTTCGTTACTTCCTTGGTAGTCGTAGTCGAACCGTTCTTCTTCTCGACAATGTTTGTTGTAATGACCATACCCGTCTTTCTCGTCTCTACGGTATCTGTAACAACCTCGCCGGAAGGAGAAGTTTTCTTCGTGCCCTCTATCGTTGTTCCGTTTGACTTTTCTGTAACGGATTTCTCCGTAACGTTCTTGTCCTCATCGATACTGATTTCCTTGTTGACTGTTTCCACAACCTTACCCCTGGAATTGGTAGTCACTTCATTGACCGTCTGAGTTCCGTCGGGCTTCTCGGTAGTGGTATTGACTGTTACCTTGCCATCCGGATTCTTCTCTGTGGTCTCTGTAACCTTTTCCACAAGCTTGCCGTCGGGATCCGTGGTTATAGCCGTCTTGACCGTTGAGCCATCCTCATCTTCCTTAACCTCAGTAACAGTACTTGTACCATCGGGGTTCTCCGTTACAACAGGTTTAGGATCAGGCTTATCATCGGGTTCCTTCTGGGTATCCGTATCTTTGTTGGTATCTGTATTTGTGTCCGGATTCGTGTTTGTATTTGTATCGGTTACGGTTCCGATATTACCGTTATTATTTGTATTTCCATTACCGGATCCGTTGTTGTAGTTATTATTGTTATTATCGTTTATTACTGTATTTGTCTTAGCTTTAACAGTTATAGCCACTGTCGTAGTCTTGGTAACACTACCTTCGGTATAGCTTACTGTGATTGTATTATCACTCGTTGTAAGCTTACCGTTAGGACTGTATGTATATCCTGTAACTGCTTTACTTGTACCGTCTGAATATTTTGCTGTTACTACCATTCCGGTTGCAATAAAGCTATCACCTTCTGTATAAGCTGTCTTTGCAGGCGCCGTACTGATTGCAATGGATTCAAGTACAGGTGCCGTAATGGTCACTGCTTTAACGGTTATAGCCTGTGTTGCAGTCTTAGTAACACCACCCTCACTATAGCTTATTGTAACTGTATTATCACTCGTCGTAAGCTTACCGTTAGGACTGTATGTATATCCTGTAACCGCTTTACTTGTACCATCTGAATATTTTGCTGTTACTACCATTCCGGCAGCATCAAAGCTCTCACCTTCCGTATAAGTAGTCTTCACAGGTACCGTAGTCACAGCTATGGAAGAGAATACTACAGGTTCAACAATACTCCAAGCAAATGTCTTATCTGTAGTATCCGTCACCTTATTCCAAGTATTAGGCTTTGACAGGTCGCCCCAGACATATTTAGCAGTACATTCTTTACCCTCCGAATCTGCAAGGGAAAGAACCCTTGTGTCATTCAATTTGAACGTAGCTATATAATTCCCGATATTTGTTCCCTGGTTACCGCTTACTGTATAACCCGAATTTAATCCCGGTTCAAAGGCAGTAATCTCGCCACCTGTATATGTAAACTTATCAGTCTCAGGAGCCGGAACCTGACAGATATATACAACATCAAAACCAGTGTCATATCCTAGTTCTATTTGTTCACATGCCAAGGTGGCCGGTGCATAAAGTGTCTTTATTCCATCAAAGGGAAAACGATTAGGATCAAACTCTTCATACTCTATTCCTTCTCCGCATAGAAACACATCTCCTGCGCCTGTAAAAGCATAGTTATCTATAAATTTTACACTCTTAGGAACTATGATAGTAGGCTTACCTATAAGGCCCCCGAACGAATAATTTCCTATATCCTCAACACCTTCTTCAATTGTCAATGATTCACAACTGTCCCCACGAAAAGCCCAACCCCCAATTTTTTTAACATTTCCAGGGATTGTTATGGTTTTAAAATGATTACCATAAAATGCATAATCCCCAATTTGAGTTATGCCGCTTCCAATTACTATATTTTTTAACTCACCCAGTTTTGTTCTCCATGGTGCACTTGTTATGTTTCCACTAGCGCTATAATCCGCCATTGGACCTGTACCGCTTATGGTAATCGTGTCACCTGCTTCATTAATACTCCACGTTACATTACTGCCATCACCTTCAGCCCCACAGTACCAATACGTTGGTCCTTCTACATAATTTGCCTTTACAGTAACTGCTTTTGCAGGCATAGTGAAAGTAGTGGAATCCGCATTAGCATCCGCAAAGGTTACTCCGTCCTCACTTGTCCAATGGGAAAACTTCATTCTTTCTATATCTATAGCTTTAATATTTACGGTTGTTCCTTCTGCTGCTAAAGATGGACTTGCATTTCCATCTGACACAGTAACATTATATCCGTCTACATAATTTGCAGTTATCGTAACCGCTTTTGCAGGCATCGTAAATGTTGTGGTCGCTTCATTTGCATTTTCAAAAGAAACATCATTGCTGGTCCATTTGGTGAATATTTTTCCTTCTATATCTTTAGGAGTAATGGTAACAGTTGTTCCTTCTGCTGCCAAAAACGGACTTGCACTTCCATCTATTACCGTAACATTATACCCTTCTACATAATTTGCAGTTATGGTTACATCCTTTGCTGGCATAGTAAAGGTGGTAGTAGTTACGTTTACATCTGCAAATTCCACATCATCACCTGACCATTTTGAAAATAGCTTTCCCTCAGCAGGGGTATTGGCTTTAATATTTACTGTTTTCCCTGCCACAGCCTTGGTTCTGTTAGCGGTACCGTCTACCATTGTAATGGTATAAGACGTTGCATCAATGTAACTACCTGATATACTAACTTCATGATCCGGCATGACAAACGTGGCAATCTCAGCAGTTGCATCATCAAAAATCACGTCCTGACCGGTGCTTGTCCATGCTTCAAACGCTTTACCTTCAATATCATCCGCCTTAACTGTGACTGTTGATCCCGGCGCGGCAGTAGCAACAGCTGTCCCACCCGTCATATTAACATTATATCCTTGTGCAAATTCCTTATTGTAAAAATATCCGGTATTAAGATTCTTTCCAGCTTCATTCCATTGATCTTCAGTTCCCCTATAAATAAGTTTAGAAACTTTACAGCCATTAAATGCATAGGGATCAATTTTTACTATACTATGTGGAATTATCAGTTCTGTCATAACCACATTGTTAAAAGCATAATATGATAATATCTTTGTCCCGTCAGGTATCTCGTAAGACGTAGTAGTTATGGGACAGAACTTTAAATCCGTTCCCGTTTTATCAAACAGTACCCCGTTTTTACTGCTGTAATATTTATTTAGGGGATCAACATTAACTGCATTAATACAATAATTCCCATAAAAGGCATTAAAAGCAATTTCGTATACATTAGACGGAATGTTAACTTCCGAAATCATAAAAGTGCTCTCAAATACCTTAGATCCAATTTTTAGCAAACTCTCGGGAAAAACCACTTTTTCTAGTTCCTGAAGTTCTTTAAAAGTATAGTCCGGGATGTTTGTTACACCTTCCTCAACAACTGCTTCTTTTATTTTGGTATTTCTGGATTCATAATCACGCCAAGGATATATATCCCCAGACGCCATTTTGTGCCATTTTATCTCTCCGTTACCACTAATGGTCAGTTTATAATATGTTATTTCATTAGTGGTCTCCATCTTGGTAAGCTTCCAGGTTACACTGCTTCCATCACCAGTAGCTCCACAGGTTCCGCTTGCAACAACCTCCGGCTCATCCGCTTTTACACGAACCATCCCCTGCGGCAGAGACGCTGCCACCATGGCCAATGCCAGAGTGATACTTAAAACTGCTTGAAACGCCTTGAATTTAGAGAGTTTCCGCCCCCCCCCGGTTAGTTTTAGTAAACATACATTTCCTCCTTAATTTTCCCGACAGTGCCCCGGCTTAAACTTTTCATCTTTAAACTACCCGATTTCACTGTCGGCTATAAATTCTTATTATACATATATGATATTATCATCCTTTATAAAAAAAGAAAAGTAACCAAAAGTTACCTCTTTGGTTACTTTTCATTCGGGTTCAAGACCCGCATTTCTTAGTCATCCGTCATTTAAGTTTTATAACCATAGCCGGACGAACGCCCCAATGTTCATCTACATCTTCATAATTACTTACTCCATCTCCGAATGCGCCATACCAGTTTACGACAAATCCACAAAGCTGATAATCAACATCCAGCGATCTTAACCACCATCTGACTGTCTCAACGCCGCTGGCGGTTGTTAAATTATTATGCAATAATGATAAACTCTTACTCGGTATACCCATACGGAACCCATCATAACCTTTCTCTGAACTAAAGCCATATTCCGGATTGAGTACATCCTCAAAAGAAAGCAGGAATATCTTATCTTCTGTAGAGTTTTGTTTTTTCTTTGATATCTTCTGCTTATACGTATCTACCAAAGAATTTGTCAACGTTACGGTCTTGATTTTTTTCTTCTCCTGCTTGGTAAAAGCTGCATTATAGAAGTCATTGTTGAGCCATTTTCTTAAAGAGCTTTCTTCCCATGATAATCCTACTACCTGTTCTTTATTGTATTGATCCTCAGCAATCACATACCTGCTCAAAACAAAAAGCTCATCATCGGTTCTTGAAAGGACTATCCATTCGATAGGTTCAGACCCATTATCCGGGTCCCCGTCCTGTTCATATGAACCCAATATAACGGCATCACCCTTCTTTGCCTCAGAAATATCAACAATCTTGGGAACCGGTATATCTATTTCCGGATCCGACTCATCGTCTTCATCATCATCGTCATCGTCAAAATCGCCATCATCCCAATAAACCTTAGACCATTCGTCCTGCAAGGTCTTTTCAGTCTTGGTGATAAGCTCCTTTACGTCAGCAGTAACATTGATCACCATTGCGGGCCTGATGCCGATCCCGCCGTTCTCAATATAATATTCCTCATCTTCATCAGAATGATCGGCATAATAATCAATACCGTCTCCATAAGACTGTCCCAATGTTCCGTCATCATTCACAACATAGAATTCACCGTTCTCCACAGTCCTTGTCCACCAATAACATGCCTCACTGTCACCCAGCTTATACACATTTCCGTCATCCCATGTCCAGACACCGTCCATCCAGCCACCACCTGCACCATCTTCTATGTATTGATAGTATATGGCACGGGTTGTCGGAAAGCACGTACGATAGATCTGGCCGGCGAAGCCATAGTCCGCGTTCTTAACATCATCCCTTGACATGAGGAAAACCTTATCTGTACAGCCTGCGTCTTTTAACTCAGTATCGGCTATGACTGCTGCTTCCTTCTCACTGAACGAGCCGGACAGGAATTCGCCGTTAAGCCATTCCCTCATTCCGCTATCGCTCCATGTGCCGACAAGATAATTCCTGCCATCATTTTCATCGTCATCATAAGCATCAATTCCGGCACCCAGATTCATATTTCCGGGTGCAAGGACATATACGCTTGCAAGGAAAAGCTTCCCTCCGTCCTTGGATAAAACTATCCATTCAATGGGCTCTGCGCCATTATCGGTATTGCCGTCCTGCTCAAAGCGGCCGAATTGTATGATGTCACCCTTCTCTATTCCTATATCAATGGCACTGCTGTTTTTGATGGTTACGGTTTTAGCCTTGCTGTACTTGCCGTAAACAGTCTTGCCATCCTGCACCGCATAAGCCCTTACCTTTACGGAATACTCGCCATCGGGTAAATTCTCTAAGGTATAGCTTCTCTTTTTTTTGCCGTTAAGCTTCAGATCGGCGATTTCCGTATACTTCTTTGCTCCCGGCAGCTTTGCTGCTATACTGTAACCCTCTGCACGCTTTGTTTTCTTTATGGTCAATGTAGCCGATGCTCCGTCTTTGGATAACGTAAGAGTTATCTTCGGTTTCGCCGGCTTAGCCGCTGCAGATACGCGATCCATTTTGGGAAATACGGTTACGATCATTCCCAGCATAATGACAAATACAAGTAGTTTTTTCAAAACATTTCTCATTTTGATCCCTCCGGTGTTATTTTTTTGTTTCACAGCTTCTCTCCAAACCCCTTATTACTCTGCCTTCAGGTATTTCCTGATATCGGACCTGTTTTTAAGGTATGTTTTTTCAAGTATCAGTGAAACGACTTTCTTTACATATCCGTATGCGTAGTGCATCTGCGAGGATATTTCCCTGTTTGTCAGACCGTCGGCTACGCATTTGGCTATCATAAGCTCCGTATCGGAAAGCACGGCTTCAAGCTCCGCCAGAGCTTTTTGATTGTATTTTTCCATGGGAACAGGGGCTGATATCCTGTTTTTGATACGGGCCAAGAATATACTCTTTATAAACGGCTTTGTGATATAGTCGACAGCACCGTACTCCCATCCCTTTATCTGGAAGTCATCCGACTTCATGCCCGTCAGGAATATGATCGGCGTATTCCTTGCGGCTTCTATCTTACGGATTTCCTCAAAGGTCTCGTAGCCGTCCATCTCGGGCATGTCTATATCGAGAAGTATCAGCCGGTATTCAAGTCCCTTTTTTAAGAATTCCAGTGCCTGCCGCCCCGATTTTGCCAGGGTCACGGCATAGCCTGCATTTATAAGGATATCCTCTATCGTATTAAGCATCCTGATATCGTCATCCACACATAATATCTCTATCTCGTTCATCCTTTTTCACCGTCCCTGCCTGTCATTTCCGTTTCAATGATGCTTTCGGCCTTATCAAACTCCATGTTCCTGATGCTTTCCTCTATGGTTTCCAGATTTCCGTTCCTGCCTTTTAGCCCTGACAGTTCTCCGACAAGCTTTAGAGCCGGCGTCTGTCTGCCCCTGCGGACAGCTTCGTTCAGGGATTTCCACAGCTCGTCCTCATCCGGCAGTTTTTCTTCTCCCTTTGCCTGTTCCATACTTTGCTTTATCTTTTCAAACTCCTTAAGGAATTCCACCAGACCCTTTTCCACCCTGTTCCACTGCATAATGAAATGGGGAATGAATGATTCGGTATATTCGGTATCCCGCGACCTTATCCTCTGCTCAAGACGTATCGAAGAGTAGTACAGATCCTCGCCGCCCACATTCCCGGCGTTTCCTTTTAAAGCATGGACCATTATTGCCGCTTCCTCATAGTTTCCGGAAGCGATGCAGCCTTTAAGCTTCTCCCTGTCACTACCGGAGTCCTTTACAAAGTATTCGCATATCCTCGAATACTGGTATATGTCACCGCTTAGGTGTTTTAAGGCCATGTCAAGCGATATGTCGTATTTCTTTAAAAGTGCTTTTATCTTCTCCCTGTCTTCTTCCGCTATGCCGCTCTCAGCCTTGCTTTCGACCTTTGTTACCAGTCTCTCCGGCAGGTGTCTTATAAGCGTGCTTTCCAGAAGGCTGCTGTCTATTGGCTTTAACAGGTAATCGTCAAACCCGCCTGTCATGAATTTCTCCCTGCTGGAGCGGGTTGCGTCTGCCGTGAGCACTATCATCGGCACGTGCCTGTTCTTCCCTGCATCTATCTCCCGCAGATGCTTCATAGCCTCTATGCCGTTTACGTCCGGCATCATGTAGTCCATAAGCACAAGATCATAGTCCTCAGCTTCATACTTCTCATAGGCTTTTGCTGCCGACTCTGCCGTATCGACCCTGATCATGGTCCTCCTTAACAGAGATTTTACGACCATGAGGTTCATGTCCTTGTCATCAACCGCAAGTATCTTTGCCTCGGGGGCTATAAAGAAGCTGTCCGGATCGGAAGCCTCCGCTTTTTCATCCCCGGCTGCCAGCACGATATCGAACCAGAAAACGCTGCCGGCGCCATACTCGCTCTTTACCTTTATCTCTGTTCCCATAAGGTGTGCCAGCTTGTTTGATATGGCAAGTCCGAGTCCGGTGCCCTCTATGCCCTTGTTCCTTATTATCTCAGCCCTTTCAAAGCTTTCAAATATCTTTTTCTGATCCTCTTCACTTATGCCGCTGCCCGTATCCGAGATTTCAAAATGAACCTGATACTTCACAGTCCCCTTGCCTGTTACTTCAAGAGGCTTGATGGTTTTAACGTTCTGTACCGTGAATACGATTGTACCTTTTTCCGTGTATTTTACGGCGTTTGACAACAGGTTTGAAAGTATCTGTGACAGCTTCCTCATGTCGCCTCTGAAGTTCTCGGGCATGGTCCTGTCAACGTCCATAATGAATTCTATCTTTTTCTTTCCGGCTTCCTCACCCCAGAAGGTTCCCAGGCTCTTTATCAGCTTCTTTAAGTTAAAATCATCCTCGAACAGTTCTTCCTTACCCATATCTATCCTCGATAAGTCAAGGAACTGGTTTACCATGAACAGAAGGTGCTGTCCGGCGTTCGCCACGTTCTGGGCATACTCGTTTATCTTTGAGTTCTCCGACTCACGGAGTATCATTTCATTCATGCCGAGGAGCATGTTTATGGGTGTTCTTATCTCGTGGCTGATATTGGCTAGCAGTATGCTTTTTGCCTTGCTGGATTCTTCGGCAATCCTTTGCTGCTTGCGGTATTCCCTGATATAAAAGATGAATATCAGCGCAATGCCTACCGATGACAGGAATATGCCCGCCAGCTGGTTGCTGAACTGGTTCCACGGGGTTTCAAATTCACGTGCGTACTCGGGATGGTTGTATGTGAAAATGCAGACAGCTATGTAGAAAGCCGTCTGTAAGAAGCCCATGACATACATGAGCACTCCCTTATACATCAGGGTCGAGAAGATTATGCCGAAGGTGAACAGATACGTCATCGATCCGTTCATGCCGCCCATCTCCATGAACAGCCATGCAAACAGCCCCATGAAAATACAGAAGGATGTTATGAGGTATCCTACCAAATATCTCTTGGTGATATGGACATACGCCATGAGCACGATGCTTGCAGCGCCCGCCATCAGGTTTATCCACATCCCCATGGAGCCGGGTGCGGTGATGAGCGCCATGGTAGCTCCCACGATGCTGACCATTGCTCCCGCCGTTCCAAGTACCTTAAACAGCGTTATGTCCATTTCTTTTTCTTTTGTATAGAAATCTATTACCGTTCTTTTCATCTTGCCAAACATAGCTTCATTATCCTTCCGATGCATTCCGCGTTCTCCCCGGATATCCACCTCCCGGTATCGATTCCCATTCTATCACAAATTTACGGTTTAGGAAAGTAACTATTGGTTACTTTTTTCGATAAAAAATCCCCCCTGTCCAACCTGACAGAGGGGATATCATTAACAATTTTAATCGTATGTCTTTCCGTCCAATATGACAGAAACCTTTTCGTCCACACCTAATATGAAACCGTAATTATAACGTGCTACCAATTCGTCTTTTTCGGAATTCTTTGATGTCTCAGGGAACCATCTCATATTATCCTGGTTGGTTACCTTCCACAGATCAAAGTCATCTGAGTATTTTTCAACCTTTATTTCTTCACCGTTTTCTCTCTTGATCACGAAACTTTTAACTTTAAATTTCTCACTGTTGTATTTCAGCATACCGTCGGTTCTGCCAAATACGAACGTGCAGTTTTCGGTTTCAATAACCTGTGAAGGCATAGCCTCATAATCCAGCTCTACAAGATCGTATTTCTTGAGGATATCCAGTACTTCCGGAAGCACCTTAAAGTAATCGTTACCACCGTATATGTAATCTTCCTTCTCGGGACTGTACATTTTATTTAATAATGCATCTTTATCAAGCTGTGCGATCTCAGCGGCTATCTTATCCCATGTATTATTATCTACAACTGTGAACAAAACAGGTGAACCGTATGCTTCCTTATTACCGGTAATCTGCCAGTATAATGTCGGCTGGCCTGTATTTGCGTAAGCGCTTGATACATTTATTTTAATAAAGTGTACCTGATCGTCATCAAGCCTATAGCTTTCGGTCCAAACATGGCTTGTCAGCCAAGGATCTCCAAGACTCACCTTCTGGTAAACCCCGTCTACCATTCTGGTATCATCAACGATAAAGGAAGTGGGATTTCCCGCTGCATCAAAGGCACTGAAACTCACATATCCTATATCTGTGGCTTCATCATAAGTCATGCCGTCAAGCCTTACCTTATGGCTGCCGATCGTATAAGTTTTACCTATTTCTTTATAAACGTCCGTAAATGACTTTTCATCACTGTTGCCAAAGAAGTAATCCTTCAGAGGTGTAGCGGTCATGGCAAATACGGCTCCTCCGCCCAGTACCAGTACACATGCTGCAACTATTGCCGCAACTGCAGTCTTTGATAAGCTGCGTTTAATAGGCGTTATCTTTTTCGGTGTCTGATCCCCGACAGCTTTTACCGTTGTTCTCCCGGGATCTGCCTCTTCGATGAATTTGTCATCGATATCGGCCATGGAATAAATCAGATCTTCTTTTTTCATACTCATAATCCATACCCTTCTTTCTCTAATCGTTTTTTAAGTTTGTTCCGCATTCTGTAAAGGATTGAAGCTGTTTTACTTTCACTTAAGCCGTTTTTCTCCGCTATCTCCCTGATGCCGAGCAGATACCAGTATTTCTGGACAAATACGATGCGGTACAGCTTCTTCTGTTCGCTAAGGAACGAATTGATAGTACCGATCAGCACTTCCTCATCCAGCTTCTCCCATACTTCCCCGGAACTGACAAGCGTGTTTTCCAGCTCGGAAAAATCCAGAGAAACCGTTCCTGCCCCGCGTTTCATGCTAGCTGCGGCTTTTACCCTGTCTATTGAAAGATTTCTTGCTATCCTGCCAAGATACATCCTTAAGCTTTCCGGATTGTTCGGAGGGATTGTTTCCCATGCCCTAAGGATAACATCATTAACACATTCCTCTGCATCCTCGTTATTTCCAAGTATGCCGTTTGCTATGGTGTAACAGTATCCGGCATATTTTTTCTGTGTCTCTTTCACCGCTTCTTCAGAACGTGCCAGGAATAATTCAAGTATCCCCGCATCTTCCATGTTGTTTACACCTCCCCGTTCCTTTTTTTGAAGCTTCACTAATATAAACGAGATTTGAAGGGTATATATTGCATTTTTTTAAAATTTTTTTTAGGAAATTTTTACTGCGTAAGTGGTCCTGTCAAAAAGCGTATTACCGCTTACTCCGTTTTCCAATGACGTTAATACGCAGGAATTGTAAATGATCACGCCACCGTCATCTTTTGCCGAATCCGTCGTGTTATGTATGACATACGGCAATCCTTCATACATTCCAAGATACAGCATTACATGACCGGGCATGTACAGAACGGTACCTGTCGGAAGTTCTGCCAAGATCTCATACTTTTCTTTCTTACTTATTTCCTGTAAACTTACTTTCTCAAATGCTGTTTTTATCTGCTGAGAAGAGTTTCTCGGAAGAAGTATCCCGAAGCATCTGTAAATGCTCTGTAATGTCGAGGAACAATCCATTCCTTTTTCATCAATATCTCCCCATGAATAAGGTGTCCCGAGCGCCGCTTCGCAGAGGTCAAGCAGATTGCCGGTTGTAAATTTCATCAATTTTCCGTCTATGTCCGCAGGCTCGTCTGCTTTTACAAAATATGCGTTCCCGTTACTGTCTCTTTCCGGCAGCAATAAGTTTTTGCCGGAGACTGTGATATATGTACCCATCCTTAAGGTTTTCTTTACGGTTCCGTCCTTTTCCGTAACAAACTCCGTTTCGCCGGTCTTCTTCGGACACCATACGTCTCCGTCCGAAAATGCCTTTACCACCGTATCAAAAGTTTCCTTCTCGCACAAACCGACAGAATCCTTTCTGATCCATCCGTTATAATCGTATGCCTGAACAAAATACCACTCCTTATCAGAGGATTCCCAAAGAACGATCAGCGGTTCACCGTAATTGATCCCGGTTTCCTGAAGATAGTCATAGAGGTTCTTTTCGTTTGTAAGGAATACATCGGACGGGAATGCGCGTATGCTTCCGTTTTCAGTGGTGATCCCGTATCTTACCTCAAAATCATTTGTCTCAAGGTTCCTGTTTTTAAGTATTGCGTTTTTCTCATCATCCGTAATCTTCCTGTCATGGATGTATTCTTTTGAGGGGAAGGAATAATCCTCGATCATAGCCTTGACATTTTCAGCCGTATACTCTTTATCCGTGCTCAGATCAACTATGCCGCAGCCGTTATTTCTGTTTTCTTCATTAACAGCCTTTATCTCTTTCGTGGAAAGTATCTCCTTATCATTTCCTATGCTTTTCCTCCAGTAGTCGACAGTGTACTGCTCAACAGAACGTGTTTCTGTTATGTCGGGACAGCCGTTTATCGTAATGCTTGCCTTACTGCTTCCGGTAACAGTAACAAAAGCCGACTTCTTATTTAAAATATTTACGGATGCGCCTTTGGAAGCGTTAAGCATTATCCCGGAAGTCTTTTTGGCACATATCAGTTCATTTACTGAGGAAGCCTTTCCTGCATATATCTTTGCGTCCTTACCGTAAACCGTCAGCTTCTTTATGGTTTTTCCTTTGTAGAGCTTGAAAACAACGCCATCGGCTTTTATTCCGATAACATTCCCAGAGGCTTTTTCATTATATGTTCCGACATTTTTAACCGTTATCGATTTAAAAACACCTTTGTTTATTATTTCGGCATTGGGTGCATCGATGATCAGCACCTTCTTGGAAGCCCTGCCGTTTGCCGGTATTGTTATAGTAGTTTTTTCATCAGTAGCCAGTAATATCTTCTGTATGTTCTTATTATTTACAGCCTTTGTCAGTTCGTCCTGAGTACTAACTGTGACTGTTTCGGAAGAAGCGTTTGCACTTGCCTTCACGCTAAGTACTATAAACGTGACAGTAAGCGCAAAAAACAGATATAAAGCCACTACATTCCGTTTCCTTTTTATTCCCATAACATTTCCCTCTTTCCCGGTCCAACTGTACAATTATTATTTTAGACCGTTTAATAAGCATAAACGTATTATATCACACGCTGCGGATTAACGCTACCTTAATTTATTACATATCTGTTTTCACCACAATGTCATCAAGCCATTATTATTAAGCTATAGTCATTCTGAGCGAAGCGAAGAATCTTTATACTTTATGTGATAAGATCCTTCGCTAACGCTCAGGATGACAAACAGAAATGCCAAACAGCAGTAAAATAATCCTTGACACCGGGTAGTTTTAGTGATAGAATCAATCTTCCTACACTATAAACCGCAGAACCGTATTGGGGGTGATAAATTTGAGCTACATTGAAGTGGAAAATTTACGAAAAACATTTACGGTAAGAAAGAAACGCGAAGCAGGCAAATTGTTCAGGGAAAAGGAGATCGTCGAAGCACTTAAGGGGATCTCCTTTACTGTTGACAAGGGAGAGCTTGTGGGTTATATCGGACCGAACGGCGCCGGGAAATCCACAACGGTCAAGATCCTTTCCGGGATACTGACTCCCGAAAGCGGCAGAGCTGAAGTCGGAGGAAGAGTTCCCTGGAAGGACCGCAAAGAATATGTCAGGCATATCGGAGTTGTCTTCGGTCAGAGAAGCCAGTTGTGGTGGGATGTACCGATCATTGACAGTTTTTCCCTGCTAAAGGATATTTACAGGATCCCGGAGAAGGATTATTTAAACAGATTACAGGAGCTTACCGATGCGCTCCAGCTTAAAAGCTTCATGCGTAAGCCGTTAAGACTGTTGAGCCTCGGTCAGAAAATGCGTGCGGAGCTTTGCGGCTCGCTTCTCCACAGCCCCGAGCTGCTGTTCCTTGATGAGCCGACCATAGGACTTGATGCAGTCAGCAAGCTGGCGCTCAGGGATTTCCTAAAATGGGAAAATAAAGAGCATGGGACCACGATCATGCTGACCACCCACGACATGGAAGATATTTCGGCTCTCTGTTCCAGGGTAATGGTGCTCGGTCACGGTCAGAAGCTGTTTGACGGAAAGCTTCCCGAACTGCTCGAAAGATTTGATACTGTACGTACCGTAGTCGTAAAATATAATACAGAAAATCCGAAGCTGGTCCTTCCCGCCGGAGTAGTAAAAGACAAAAAGGATGACGAGATCCACATCACTTACTCTCCTGTCGATATCCCTACCGCGGATATGCTGGCTATCCTCCAGAATGCGGGGACCATAAGCGAAATGACTCTTCAGTCGGAAAACATCGATCATCTGATCGCTGCTATGTATAAGGAGATGGATCTATGAGAGCATACCTTTCCGTGTTCCGAATGAGGCTGAAGATGGAACTGCAATACAGGGGTGCCATGCTCGGCGGTATAATCTGCCAGATGTTTTTCGGGATTGTCCTCGTAGCCCTCTATAATGCACTGTACGAAAGCAAGGCTCAGGTAATGCCGATAGAACAGGTTTCAACATATGTATGGCTCCAGCAGGCATTCTTCCGTATGATGGTCGCTACCGATCAGGATCTTTATGATAAGGTAAAAACCGGGAATATTTCTTACGATCTGTGCCGTCCCGTAAATATGTACTGGTTCTATTATACAAGAATAGCCGCACAGAAGCTTATGGGCAGCCTGATGCGCGGTATACCGATGCTGATCGTTGCTTTCCTGCTTCCGAAAGGCTGGGGACTGACCCTGCCTCATTCGATTCCCGGCTTATTGTCCGGGCTTGCAGCACTTTTCTTTGGGCTGCTATGTATGTGCGCCCTTGAAAACATCACCATGGCTTTCTCCATGAGAACTCTCGATCCGAGAGGCATGGCTAGTTTACTAAGCCTTCTCATGGTTACTTTTTCAGGAAACCTTCTTCCCCTGACATTATTCCCCGACAGCTGGCAGAAAGTTATAACTCTGACGCCTTATGCACAGCTTCTTGACGCTCCGATCAGGCTGTATTCCGGAGAGTATCCTGTAAGCGACCTGCCCGTTATACTTCTGCGTCAGGCTGTCTGGGCGGTTATATTGATCCTTCTTGGAATATGGTTCTGGAAGAAGAATCAGAAAAAGATGATAATACAGGGAGGTTGACGGGATGAATATATTGAACACTTTTCATTTATATGTCAGATCCATGGGAATGCTTTTAAAAAGCCACCTGCAATATCCCGCTTCCTTTATTATGCAGACTCTTGCGCAGCTTGTTATGGAGGGCGGCGAGATGCTGGCGGTCATTCTGGTGGTCGACCGCTTTGAAACGCTGATGCACTGGACCGGCGGAAATCTGTTCTTCTTTTTCGGACTGATGTCGGTATCGTTTTATATAACCGAGTTCTTCGGAAGAGGCGTAACGGGAAATTTTCCTTCAATGGTCAGGACCGGACAGCTGGATACGCTGCTTCTCCGCCCACGCGCCGTACTTACACAGGTGCTTTGCAGCGGAACGGATCCCAGGCGTATTACCTGTATCGCGGTAGGCGTGGCTGCCCTTATCGTCGGAAGCAATATGTCCGATGTTACATGGAGTGTACCGAAAGTCCTTGCACTTGTTGAATCCATTCTTATGAGCGGCATGCTCATACTCGGGCTTTTCCTTATAGAAGGTATATTCTGCATACACAGCGTGAAATCGGTAGAACTTGTAAACGCCATTACATACGGCGGACGAAGCGCCTGCCAGTATCCGATCGATATTTATCCAAGGCCGCTCAAAATACTGTTTACGGTTGTAGCGCCCTTCGCGCTCACCATGCATGTACCCGCAGCTTACATTCTGGGTAAACCATTATACGGCTGGCCTGTCTGGACGGTATTTGTCACTCCCCTCTCCGGTGCAGTCGTATTCACTGTTATGACACTGCTCTTTAACCGCGGCATAAAGTTTTACAGATCAACCGGAAGCTAAAAAAAACGCCTTCCCCTTCTAGGGGAAGGTGGCCGAACGAAGTGAGGTCGGATGAGGTATACATCACAGCCACAGCACTTCACTTAAAAGCTGTCGTACATTTTCCTCATTTACTCTCACCAGCTTCGCCAGATACCATGCGCGTTCATCCTCGTTCATCTCTTTAAGCTTTGCACCGCTTTCGCCTTCGGTCATGCTCTTTTTCATGGCGTTGATTTCCTTAATCTGTGCTTCAGCTTTCCATATTATTTCCTGCTGTGCGACTATCTTCTGTTCAAAAAGCGAATCCAGTTCCTCCGATGTGCATTTCCCCGAAAGTATCTTTGAGATATCGTTCAGCGAAAATCCCATATCCTGCAATACCTGAAGACCTTCCACCAGCTGAAACTGATCCGGTGAATAATATCTGTATCCCGTATTCTCATCTATTTCAACCGGCTTTATGATATTCTTTTTCTCATAAACTCTTAACGCCTTAACCGACACTCCGGCGAGCGTTGCCAGCTCCCCTATCTTAAGTAATTGTACATCCGATCTGTCATTCATATTATTCCCCCAGTATCTCATCTACCCGGACAGCTCCCGCCAGATTGGTCCGCATACGATTCAGGCAGGTGTTTACTATCATAACGCTCCGCATCATCTCACCACGGTATTGGGTGATCTTCGTAAGCCTTGCAAAATCCCCAATCTCTTTTCCCATCATAACATTTCCCATGATGAGAAGCAACAGATATCCGAGATTTCCCGAAAAAATCTGAAAGAACGACGACCATGCCGAACGTTTATGTGCCTTCATGTTATCTCTCATGATCTTTTCACTGGTTTCCCTGACCTTTTGAAGAACAAGCTCCTGACCTTCAAATACATTTATCACATCCCCCGCCGTTATGATCGGTTCCATCCAGTTTGTATACCGTGCATAGGATTCCCTGGATTTCAGCCTGAAATACGGGATTTTTCGGATCAGGATCACGCTGCTGATAATGAAAAACGGTACCATGACAATAAGCGCTGCTGCCAGTAGTTTTCCGTTTATCACCAGCAGTACGATCGATGAAAACACGAGGTTTACAGTCGCGATTAGCCCGTGCATGAAATTAACCGGGGACATCATATAGTCCATCAGCTTGTCAATATCCGTACAAAGTCTCGATATCCAGTCTCCCGCCGAGTATCTCTCCATATCCTGCTGAGTGCTCTGCAGCATTACTTCCAGCATCTTCATCCTTGTAACTCTTTGAAATCTCATTTCAAAACTGATCGAGATCGTGCTCCATACGGTCACATTGTAACCAAACAGTAAAACCGTAAACAGCAGGAATATCCAGAAGTTTGAAAGAAGCCGGTCCTCCTCTCCGTTCTCTATCAGACGGATAAAGGATTCCAGCATGTTTGCACCCAGTACTGCATTAAGGAAATCAAAAGGCGCCCTGAGAAGCATTATTACGATAAAGCTTTTCCACAGCCCCAATCTTTTTAAAAGCCTTATAACCCTGCCATCCATGATCGTTTTTCTCCCTTTATCTCATTCTGTTATCCTAAATTATTTTGTCATCCTGAGTTATTTGTCATCCTGAGCGTCAGCGAAGGATCTTAATACTCCCGCTTCCATCCTATATACCCTGTCATAACCTCTCAAATGCTCCGGCCTGTGCGTTACATGTACCACCGTTTTTCCTTTAGTCGAACGTTCCAGTGCCTCCAGAATGGATTCCGCATTCTCCCGGTCAAGTGCGGATGTAGGCTCGTCCATCAAAAGAATATCCGCCTCCTTGCACAATGCCCTTGCTATTGAAATGCGCTGTGCCTGCCCTCCCGAAAGTCCGTCTGCACGGTCTCCCAGATAAGTATCAAGGCCTTCGGGAAGCGTTGCCACCCAATCCGAAAGATTCGCCATCCTGCAGACCTCTTCCACTCTCTCCAAAGGATATTTATGTCCCATGGTAATGTTTTCATAGATTGTGAGAGGTAGAAGCATGGACGTCTGCATTACAACCGACACCTTGCGGCTTATCAGTTCCGGTTCAGTCTCACCGTCTACCGTTAAGGTTCCCGATGATGGCTTATACAGTCCCGCAATAAGCTTTAAAAGCGTGCTTTTCCCGCATCCGCTCTCACCTACTATCCCTATCTTCTCCCCCTTAGATACCAAAAGATTCAGATTTTCAAAAACTATTCTGTTTTCATATTCAAACGAAACATTCTTCAATTCTATCATAATCCCACCTTATACTATCTCTATCCTTGAGAGATTCACAAGAAAAACCTTAAACCCCGACATCCAGTTGGGAAGATTCATTATCGACTGCGTCAGGCTCTTTTGAAGATTCAGAAAAACTATCAGCGTCCCTAAAAATATCTTTCCGGAAAGTACCATGTATCCTCCGGCAAGAAGCAGAAGAAGCAACGGTATTCTGGACAAAACACCTGAAAGAGTATTGTAAATTGCCGCCAGCCGCTCCTTTTTTACAGCCTGTTTTTCCCAACAGCCAAGTCTTTCGGAATATGCTCCGATACACAATTCCTTTCCGTCAAACACCTTGACAGCCGGGAATGCTGAGATAAGCCCGTAAGCTGCTTTGTTCATCAGGTTCTTTTCGTTCTGTGCAGCCGAAACGATCCCTGTAAGCTTTCGTCCCGAAAAATACACATATACCATTATCAAAACAGTGGGGATAAGAATAGTCAAAGTAAGAAGTACATTTTGGAACATCAAAAATGTAAATGCCAGAATGCCGGTTATCAGCATCCCGTATATGTCAAAGAAAGTATTGGTAAGATAATCCGTTGCCCGGGACAGTTCATTCTGTACCGCAGACATTGACGATGAAACATTTTCCTGCTTATTTCCGGACAGTGTTTTCCGAAGGATTCCCGAAGCATAGCCCATCCTCAGCTCATGTGCCATTTTTTCAGAAGCATAATGACCGACATACTGATTCAGATATTGCGTAAATGCGTTTGATATTAAAAAGCATCCGAGTACTATAAGCAGTGAGGTACCTATAGATGTCCGCTCCTCAATCCTGTTTACCAGTTCTCCGACAAAATACATATAAACCATCTGCGACAGATTAGACAGGACTGCCGTCAAAACCGCTCCTGCCACATATATCCGGGTTCTTTTGATAAGTAAGCTTAATATCCGCAATATACTTTCCCCCCTTCTGCATTCAAAAGAGTTTTCATCTTTGTCGAGGCAAAGTATAAACCCTGCCCCAAGGGACGAGTCAAGTATATTTTTACAATTTGGAAGCAAGCTTCCATTGTTGGCACTCGCTTATCGCACAAAAAAACAGAGGTTTTACCCTCTGTCTTGTCATTACCCTCGGTTGGTGATAAAGTCGGTGTATTGAGCTATCACGCTGTCTTTTTTTGCTTTGGGAAGTATGTATGTACTGCCGTCCGATAGTATGACGGAAGCCCCGCTGATCTTCTCTATATATTCCGGATTGACGAGAAGTCCTCTGCGAAGCTCAATGAATTTCTTCCCGAACAATTGGGCTGTCTCCGTAAATCCGATGAGCAGACGCTCTGTTTTTTGGTTCCGGCAGTAAATATTCGTATAGTGACGCTCACTCTCAATCCTGATAACTCTTTCCGGATAAAAAACATGGATTTCCTTGCCGGCGTTTATCACTACAGGCGATGATCCCGGTTTCTTTATGCGCATGCTCACACGGGCGAATGCCTTTACGATATCCGCTTCGGAACACGGCTTTACCAGATAATCGACTGCCTGTACCTTAAATGCGTCGATGGCATGATCAAGACTTGTAGTAACAAAGATGATCTGCGTATCGGGAGATAATTCTTTTACTGCATTTGCTACATCAACGCCCATCTCGTTTTCAAGATATACATCCTGAAATACGAGCGAATAAAAACTGCCGTTTTTTATGCTTTGTATAAGTTTTTCTCCGGTATTAAACCAGACCATTTCAAGTTCATCGGTAATATCCATAAGTGAAAACCTGATCTTTTCGGCATCGGTTTTACAGTCGTCACATATTGCTACCAGCATTGGAAGGACTCCTTTCCATGTATTTCATATTACAATTTAAACCAAGATCCTTCGGGCTTAAGCCCTCAGGATGACAGAGAAATTCCAACAATTACAACCATATTGGATGTTTAAGTTTATTATATAACAAATATCGATTTATGGCAAATAAAAGCACCTAATGTCCGTTTTTATGCACGGAATATTCAAAAATTGTATTTCAATACAGCCTCTTGACTAAAATAATCCAATATGGTAAAAATAGACTTATATTGAAAATGGAGAAAATGACTATGCCGGATGATTTTATAGATCCTCAGCTCGTGCAAAAACTAATATATTCATTTTTATGTTCTTTCCCTTATATGATACTGATTTTGTATTCTTTTAGGGGGCATTGGCGTTTTAATAAGAAAGTAACGTTTTTAATCGTGTTTTTATGCCTTTCTGTATATATAACTCTTATAGCTGTTAAACTTTTAACCAGAAATAGCAATGATGTGATTTGGAATATAAGTTCATCCGTAATATATATCGGTTTCATATTTTTTGCGATAAAAGAACACATTGGCAAATTGGTATTTACAGTGCTGGCATTAACAAATCTCGGAGATTTCAACATAACATGCGCAAAATGCATAGAAGGTATTTTTTTCCGCGAGCAGGCACTTGAAGGATATAACTATACGTATCTGCTGATGATCGTACTTGTAATGACAGTTGTGCTTCCGGTTATATATTTGCTTATATTTAAAGGGATTTCTTCTACTATATCAGATGCTTCATATGACATTGTCAATGAAGAAGGAAAAAGCATAAAACACCCCTGGCGTTACTTATGGCTGATCCCGGCTATGTTTTATGTTTTCTGGATGCATCAGTCTTATTGGGATGGCAGAGGATACCTTGAGAAAAAACTGGATCCAATGAATACAGTATATCTTTTAGTGATAGATGCAGGATCGATCTTGATTTACCGTACTATCATAAAAACTGTGGATCTGTTTGAAAAAAACCTTACCCTTATGGCTGAGAATAATGCTATTTCTATTCAAAGGCTTTGCTATGAAAACTTGAACACCCGCCTTGAAAACATGCGAAAAACAAGACATGATCTGCGTCACCATACCGCACTTCTGAAACAGATCAGAAAGACCGGAGATCTTACCGCATTGGATGAACTTATCAATATGTACTCAGAGCAGAATTATCTGGATCAGCCCCTTCTTTTTTGTGAAAATGAAACCGTCAACATGGTAATTGCTTATTACTCCGAATTGTCATATAAGAACAACATCTCCTTTTCCGCGAAGGCAACTATTCCCGAAGATATCTTTGTTGACAAGAAAGATCTTGCCGTTATTTTTGGAAATATCCTCGAGAATGCGACTGATGCATGCAAGGAAGCGGAAGGAGAACGGTTTATTGATTTAGCTGCAACCTATAAAGCTACATCTCAAGGGACACATTGTCTCACACTGTCGCTAAAAAACAGCTATGTAACAGAAACGACACGGAACGAAAGCGGCGTGTTCCGCTCGACCAAACACGAGGGTGACGGAATAGGTATCGGTTCAGTACAAAGCATTACAAATAAGTATGGCGGTGCATGTTCGTTCACGCCCGAAAACGGTATTTTTACCGTTTCGGTGATACTTTACCAATAAGATAAGAAATGATTTTCAGTTTTATTCGTGAATGTTTTTTCTATAAGAGATAAACCCGACACAGACACCTATCATACCATGAGAGGCAATACTCCGGCATCGTTATCAAGTAGTGAAAGGGCCGCCGTATTGATTGATGAATTGCTCAATCTGAAAATAGAGTCCGGTGATATTTTCATTGTTTTGTATTTTGTATCTTATTTCATACAGACCGTAATCCAGCCAGTTCTGTATCAGCTGGAATGCACCTTCAAAGTATACCAGAACAATTAGGATTATACCTATTATAGGTATCAGCCTGTCTATAACCTTCACCTTGTGTGTACGCGTATATGAGAACAACAGTACTACCGGGATCAATTCTATCATTTCCATCGTATTTCCTATGCCCCAGTTCCATACCTTATATGCTGCACTAAGCACCTGCGCCATACCCTCCTGGCTGGTCAGATATGTCATATCGGTAATATTATCCACTAACACTATGTGTACACTGGTCAGGATAAACAGTAAGGCTAAATCCAGAGCCGCATAGACCAGGATGATAAGCGAAAGATGTTTTGAAAACCTAAAGGAATGTATATTGGTTTTACGATACTCCTCGTATTCCTCCTCGGTTCTTCCCGTAGCAAGGAATTTATTCTTCTCCTTTATTATGTAACGTACTACAGAGAAGAACATGATCATACTCATGGGCGGTTTCGTTGTAAGGAATGGAGATATCCATAGCTGGATCTCTATCCGCTTATTGGTTGTCAGTATCTTAATGAATATG
>JAEEVO010000112.1 GCA_016290905.1 Lachnospiraceae bacterium
CGGATCCAGTTTATCTTCTGTCCATGGAATATCTCTTCTTTCTTTGCCAACACGATCTATGATCCCTTTCATGCATACTTCTTCAGTATAATCTAAAAAGAAAACAGTATCACACGCTGCAATTCGTTTTTCATACGTTCTACTGAAATCACCATCTATGATCCAGCTGTCAAGGTTAACGAGATCCTCAAGCTTTCTGTCAAATTCATCCCTTGAAATATGTGTTCTATCCGATTTCCACCAAATATTATCCAAATGATAAAGCGGTAATCCCGTTATATTATGAAGTTGTATGGAAAATGTGCTCTTTCCACTACCAGAGCACCCAAGAACAGCTATCTTCTTCATCCCATCTCCTGGTTCTACTAGTTTAAATGCAATGAGGTCAAGTATCTCTAATTTAGCCACCTACCAAATATATCATATTATTGATTCTCTGAACAGAATATAAGTGCCTATAATCATAGACGCCATGCTCCTTTATTTTTTCTTATCAACAATAAAACTAAAATATGTTGTTCAATTATCGAAAAATATCATCCCACAAATCATCATGTGATTTAGTAAATAATTGAGCCTTATCTCCATTAAAATATGTAATTTCAGTTTCCTTGACAACAATTTCATCAGAATAGTAATGTCCGTGCCAATCTCCTAAATAGATCGTATATTCGCCGGCAAGATCAAGCATCAGCTTAGTATCTCCGTGAAAAACTTCAATGTATGTAAAATGCTCGTTTTTCTGTACATCAAATCCCTCATTGATCTGACATTCGAGACTGCGCCTGTCAATGATTTCTCTGATCTCTTCTATTGTTACAACGGCATCATTTCTATTTTTCATTTATCCGGGTTTCCTTAACAGATTATGCTGCTGATTATCCTAACTTACTCATGACAGTTTCCACCACAACCGTGGTTGCCGCATTCGTGATCCTCTTGATGATCGTGGTGATCGCATCTTGCATCAGGATCATAAGCCAGATTACCGGCTAAAAGAGCATTAACTGCATCGTCTGCATTACCTTGAACACCACCATATAGTTTAATTCCGGCTTCAGCCAGTGCCATTTGAGCACCCATGCCGATTCCGCCGCAGATGAGTGTGTCAACTGAATGCTCCCTAAGGAAACCGGCAAGTGCACCGTGTCCGCTGCCGTTGGTATCTACGACCTGGCTGCCAACTACTTTACCGTCTGCAACAGAGTAGATCTTGAACTGTTCCGTATGTCCGAAATGCTGAAATACATTTCCGTTTTCATAAGTTACTGCAATATACATAACTATTCTCCTATATTTCCTGAAATCATACTAATTGTATAGCAAATGAACTTTAACACAGTCTATATCCAATTCAGAATAGTATCAGTTAATTATTTTTCTGCCTGATTACAGGCTGTTATATTCCTTGGCTTTGTTATAACTGACCCGTGTGATATTTATTCCGAGAGAAGCAAAACATTCACTTGCCTTAAGAAGGGTTCTATATATTTTTCGCGATTTCAAATACTTTTCTCAGATACTTACCGGCGTTTTCATCCCTGTGAGCATTATTACCATAGCCTCTGGTCATCTCATCAAAAGCATATACTTCGCAGGTTTTTGCTCTGTTTCTGATCCGGTCACCAACCATAACCGTCTTCATTGCTTCCAGCTGATCTCTTCTTATCTCATCTTTTAATGAACCGCCCATGGTAATCAGAAATAAAGCTTTTTCCAGACATTTCATGGATGGATCATCTCCATACGCAAATCCGTAAGTCCATACCCGTTGAAACCATCCCTCTAACATAGCAGGAGACGAAGTCCAGAAATCAGGGTAAATAAAAGCTATCACATCTGCTTCATTTATCTTTTTCTGCTCAAGAAGAACGTCCTCCGCTACAGGACTTTCCAGATCATAGAATCCTTCTCTTAAATACTCTTTTTCCGACATCACGGGATTGAATCCGTCTGCATACAGATCCGAGATCTCATATGTATGCCCTGCACTCTCCAGCCCTTTGATAAAAGTCTCTTTCACTTCGTATGTGAAACTGTTTTTACTTGGATGACAATAAACAATTAAAACTTTCATTTTGATCTCATAACCTCTTCTTTATAAGGATCACTCCTATAAACAAGACAATTATATCATCCGTGCCAAGAACTCTTGAATGATACTCCCAAAATGACGCATCACTCAACTCACGCGTTGCGGCACAATGATCTGAGACAGGCGTACATACGAAAACGGCTTTTTCATCGATTTTATATGTGCATTTTGGCCGTTTTTGCCTCGGTCAGCGCGAAATATACATACGAAAACAGCTTTTTTCTTAAAATTATCCGTGCGCAAAGCCTTTCGGAAGCCTTTTTCGATGAAAATGCACGTATAAAAACAGCCTTTTTTCGGTTTTCGTATGTACGCTCACAATCGATAGTTACTTGAATGACACTTTCCCAAACGGTGCATCGTTCAACTGAACTCAGCTGCCTGACAGTTCATTTCCGGTTCCTTTTCTGATGTGCTCGTTGATATAACCGATGTCTCTCTTGACCGTAAAAGCATCGATCACGAAGGCGAGCGCCAGCACGACACCCACGTAGATAAATGCCATCCAGAAATTGCTCGGGAAGAACCATCCCGCGATAAAGCCGAACAGCATTACGATCCCGGAGAAGACAAAGTATTTAATGATGTAGCTCAAAAAGATCGTGAGTGACAGGTATTCATCGAAAAGGAAATTTACGACCGTAATTATCAGCGCAAGGCCGAAAAGCGCCAGAACGAGGGAGATCTCTGCCGTTACGCCCGACCAGATGATCGACAGTGTGAACACCGCAAGTATCATCAATGCCGCAAGTATGCATGTATCTTTAAGGATTTTCCTGACAGGCATTTTCAGAACCTCCTCTTAATGTCGCGCAGATATTTGCGCGATACAATGAGCCTCTCGCCGTTGTCGAGCATTGCCTCGAGACGGCTGTTCTTAAGCTGTTTGATCTCCTTAAGATGAGAGGTGTTCATGATGCACGTTCTTGAGATCCTGACAAGATCCGAGTCCTCTGTGATCTTCCCTATCTCCTGCATCGAATTATCAAGCCTGAATACATCATCCCTGGTGTACAGGAACAGTTTTCTGTCGACGTTTTCGAGATAGTACACATCAGACATGGCTATGTGCATCCGGCGTTCATCCGAAAACGCGCTGAACTTTATGTCCAAACTCTCGATACGCTTAATAATGCCTCTGACCGACTCGGTGTATTCCGGATACTCGATCGTGACGGTAAGGGGCTTGCCCTGGACCTGTCTGGTTATGATCTGCATTTAACCTTCCTGTTCCTGCTTCCGTATGCTGCAGATAACGGCCGCCGTTTCCTCTTTGAACCTGCGCGAAAACGCCGCATAAACGGTCACGCCAAGGAAGAACAGCATATTCGTATATCTTACAAGCATACTTATCTCTGTCGTATAAGGAGATAATAACTGACTTCCGATCAAATTGCTAAACATATGCACCAAAGCACCCGCGAGAATGCTCCGGTCAGTCTTAATATACACGAAGGATACGAAAACGCTCAGCATCATGACGCTCGGTATAAACATCAATGCGTGAAAGACTGAATCATGCATGAGGTTATATTGCGCCTGACCCGGCGTAAAAAACCACGGGAGATGCCATATTGCCCAGATAAATCCCAGCAGAAGCGAACCTTTGAGAAAACCGAATCTTATCAGAAGTCTGTCAAGCGCATATCCCCTCCAGCCGAATTCCTCATTGAGAGGACCGGAGATGAGCGACAGCAGCAGAACGAGGAATATATTCAGCGGGTTATGAGCTATGGCCTTTATGTAATCCATTTTCGGCATCTCAAAGCCCATCAGGCCGGTACCTATGAAGATGCTTAATACCGACAGCAACGTAAAGACTGCGATCGTTATCAGCGGCCACTTCAGCCCCATCTTCCTGAAGCTGAAGCACCTATGGAAGTAATCTTTGCGCTTATCCTTCGGATACGTCAGAAAGACAAGGAAAAGCGCGACGACAGAAGGAGCTCCGCCTCCGAAATAGAATATGAATGTTCCCGCACCGGTTCCGGTTAATCCGGACAGGACCGGAATGAATCCGCAGATCCAGGTCCAGGCTAAAGTCAGCACAAAGAACAGGACCAGATATTTATTTGACATCGGATCTTTCTTCATTGGAACACCTCCCGTTGCTGTGAGTCTAACGGAAGATCAGGGCTTAAGCCACAGGACAGATCAGTTGTTGCAAAATCATGCGCACAAAATGCATCTGATCAGGAGCGGCGTTTTCTTTTCCGGATCTTATGGTATAAACTTGAACTGATGCACACATAGAAATGCAGGGCTTTTTGGAACATATTCAGGGGTGATCGAAAATGAGACGTTCAAGAAAGTTATTTGCTCTTTTGCTTGTTGCCGCATTTGTCATGGGATCTGCGGGCTGCGCCAGGAAAGAATTAACACGCCAAAACTTTATTGCGGAGATCGAATCTTACGGAATAGAAAAGACCGATAATATCGGATCATTGTCAAATCTGATAGCGACCAGAGGCGGCAAAAACGGCTATTTTGTTGCCGCCGATAAAGATGAAGCCGAAAAATACAGCAATCTTATCGTTGACCGTTTTGATACCTTCCCGGATATAAAAACAACTGATTTCATCATGGCCGCTGTCTCCGAAAAGGGAAGCGACGGCAGATCTTACCCTTCGTTTATTTGCTATATGTCTTTTGCTAACACCGAAGATGCAAAAGAAGCATACAACGTCCTTGTCGAAAAGTATGGTGACGAGGAAGACGGAAAAACAGGAACAAGCTCCGGAGTAACTTATTCCATTAGCTCTTCGGTAAGCGCAGCCGGCTACAATAAGATCGGCGGAGGCTTTTATCTTCAGGGAAACACGGTTATTTTCCTGGATACCCAGGCTGCAGTCAAAGACAATTACAAGTTTGCTGACACGATCTGCGGAATGTTCGGATTGCCGTCACCGTCAAAGGCCGGTTGAGTAACCTCAGCCGCCTTATTCCATATCATTCAGATTTCCGTTTCCTTTGAAGACTATCGGACCCGGTAAGACCTTTTTGGTATCTGCGTCAAAAAGGATGGATATATTATCTCCGTCTTCTTTTGGAATGACAGTAGCAAAACAAAGATGGCCGTCTTCTCCGAAGAAAGGCTCTGCCAAATGTGCGTCATTATACAGCTCCTTCTTTTCTTCTTCGGTCAGGTTCACTGTCTTGACATAGCTGTCATAAGTCCTTTTTACGGCATTTTCGAGACCCGGCTTGCCTATTCCGAACCTCCTGAGCACTTGTTCGTCATTCAAAAGCCGTCCGTCCTCGATGGAAATGTTATAAACGAAAAAATGACTGTCGGAGCGCTCGCTTGTCCGGACATAGCAGACTTCGACCACAATGGATAACACTTTTTTGTTGAAAGAAGGATGCATGTTGAAATAATAAAAGTAATCAGCAGCGAATTTCCCTTCCCTGCCTTCATGGTACTTTTCTATTTCCTTTGCGATCGTTCTATTCGCGATTTTTGTGTTTTTTCCTTTTATGGAGACCTCCGGATACGCGAATTTAGTGTTCTCCCCGAACAGCTCGCTGCTGAAAGTCTCGTTAACTGCATCGGTAACAGTTACGTTTCGAGACGGGTCCTTTCGCCTTTCATAGTAACCCGTATTTCTTCTGTAGATCTCACGAACCGCCGTTCCGGCAAACATAATGACTATCATCGCAGTGCACAATGCCACTACCCAAGGAAGCCAGTTCCACCTGGCTCTCTTAACGGGCTGAATATTAAGCGTTCCGCACTTTTGACAGAACTTATCTGAAGGCTTTAATTCCGATCCGCATTTCACACAATTTGACATAGGCCTATCCATCCCTTTTACCTTAACTCAGGCACTATAACCGCAATGAAAAACAACAGCAGCGATAACAAGATGACTATAAGAGGTATCACGACAAGCTTGCCAAGGAAAGTCGGAAACTTACAGTAAGCCTTGCCCGTCTGTCCGTTAATGGCTACAGGATATGTTTTCTTTCCGCATTTGAATGTAGCGAGATAGATCGGAGCCAGAACGTATCTGAACTTGACGTTATAGAAACCGTAATTTATCGCATCAATGGTGGCTTTCATAAAGAACTTTCTATTCAAGATCCTCTTTGTTTTTGCTCTGATCTGCTCTTTTGCACGTTCCCAGCCGTCATTAAGACCGACTGTATAACGCTCAGCCGGTATGCCCGCCAGATACTTCGGTGTATAGGGAACCATTCTTTGGAAGTCAAACTCCTGGACTCTGCTAATATGCGGATGACGGATCTTGTCAGAGCCGTAGATGACGAGGTCATCGTAAAACTTGTTAAGCACGCCTCTGAAACTCACACTGGGCGTATATTTTGTTTCCATGGTATGCGCAAAGTAGTCTGAGACCACCAGAGTGTCATACGTCCAGAACGGAAGATAGATGCCCAAAACGTTTTCTAA
>JAEEVO010000113.1 GCA_016290905.1 Lachnospiraceae bacterium
AACCGTGCACGTCTTACCGAGTATGCAGCTAAGCGTCCTTCGGCTCAGTATCATGACAAGGCTACCGAGGGAACAAATCAGTGGGAGATCAAGGTTGACATCGCTCTTCCTTGCGCAACCCAGAACGAACTTAACCTTGACGACGCTAAGAAGCTTGTTGCTAACGGCGTAATCGCTGTTTGCGAGGGTGCTAACATGCCTACTACTCTTGAGGCTACAGAGTACTTCCAGCAGAACAAGGTTTACTTCGTACCCGGCAAGGCTGCAAACGCAGGCGGAGTTGCTACATCAGCACTTGAGATGAGCCAGAACTCTGAGAGACTTTCATGGTCATTCGAAGAGGTTGATGCTAAGTTAAAGGGCATCATGGTTAACATCTTCCACAACCTTGACGACGCTGCAAAAGAGTACGGCTTAGCAGGCAACTACGTAGCAGGCGCAAACATCGCCGGCTTCAAGAAGGTTGTTGACGCTATGAACGCTCAGGGGATAGTTTGATAAGCTTAGAAATTTTAGTCTTTTTATGAATTGAAAATATACCGGGTGGCAGGCCTTCAAAAGGCGTGCCACCTTGTTGTGTCAAAGCCATTACTTGCAGAAACTGATCATTTATGTTATAATCAAAAATTGTGTTTTTATAGTTTAGAAAAGTATGTGCATATATCGTACTTTCATCGGAGCCGCGGCAGGCACGGTACCGATGTGCACCATGCCTGCGATAAGGTATAAAATATGTCAAACTGTGCTATAGTAGGAATTAACTGGGGTGATGAAGGAAAAGGCCGTATGGTAGACTTGGTCACCAAGGATTATCAGGTAGTAGTCCGTTATCAGGGCGGCGGAAACGCAGGGCATACCGTTATAAATGAATTCGGAAAGTTCGCACTCCATCTTCTTCCGTCGGGAATATTCAGGAAAGATACTATCAATATTTTGGGAAACGGAGTTGCGCTTGATCCCGAAAACCTCATGAAGGAAGTCGAGGATGTAAGAGCAAAGGGTGTTGCCATTACTCCCGAAAACCTTAAGATAAGCGACAGGGCATCCCTGCTTCTGCCTTGGCACAGGGATCTGGACGGACTTGAGGAGGCAAGACTTGCCGATAAAAAATACGGTTCCACCAAACAGGGAATAGCACCTTTTTATTCGGATAAGTATTCAAAAAAGACCATACTTGCAGGCGAACTTTTCTACCCGGATGAGCTCATGGAGCATTTAAAGGATCTGCTGGAGTGGAAAAATCTCACAATTGAAAAGGTATATGGAGCTAAGCCTGTAACAATTGATGACTTAAAGGCATGGCTCGATGAGTACTGTGAGAAGATCAAGCCTTTTGTGGCTGATACGGGTGAGATATTAAAGCAGGCAGTAAAGGACGGAAAGAACATCCTGTTTGAGGCACAGCTCGGAGCATTACGTGACCTTGACTACGGTATTGTTCCCTACACTACTTCTTCGAACACGCTTGCAAGCTTTGCGCCTGTAGGCTCTGGACTTCCTTCTGCAAGAATAGACAGTGTTATAGGCGTAGTTAAAGCATATTCAACATGCGTAGGCGAAGGACCTTTTGTATGCGAGATGTTCGGTGAAGAGGCTGAACGCTTAAGAGCTGAAGGTCAGGAGTACGGTGCAAAGACAGGAAGACCTCGCAGAGTAGGACCTATAGATATAGTTGCTACACGTTACGGTGTAGAGTGCCAGGGAGCTACCGATATAGCTCTTACCAAGCTTGACGTATTAAGTTACATGGATAAGATCCCGGTATGCACAAAGTATAAGGTAGACGGAAAGGAAACCGACAGGTTCCCGTTCCCTACCGCTCTTAATACCGCAGAGCCCGTGCTAGAGTACATGGACGGCTGGAAGTGCGATATTTCAAAGGCAAGAACATGGGATGAACTTCCCGAGGCAGCAAAGAAATATGTTCTCTATGTTGAGAAAGAGATCGGATGCTTTATTAAGTATGTTTCGGTAGGTCCCGAAAGAGAAAGCATTATAATAAGATAAAGTTCGGATTATCCATTAGACAAAAAACTGAGAGGGAATGATCATGAGACTTACTAAGAAACTGTTGGTAACGATGCTTTTAAGTGCAATTATTGTCGGATTATTTGATGGCACTTTGCTGAATGCAAAAGAGGTGACTATTGCGACACCTAAGGTTACCGCAAAAACAACTAATGATGGTACTGGCGTTAAGATAACGATAGGAAAGACAGCAGATGCAGACGGTTACGAGGTTTATACCTGGGGAACGCCTGCGATTTCAGAGTATTGCGAAAGTTTTAAGCTTGTAGGTGAAGATGGTAATGTTTATATGACTAATGATTTTACTCAATATATTGAGAAAAACGGTAAAGCCAAAAGAAGCATAACACATAATGATTTACAGCCCGGTACATATTATGTAAAGGTACGTTCCTGGAATGATAAAAAATACGGAACAAAGAAATACAGTGAATGGAGCAAGGAAAAGAAATTTGTTATTAAAGAAGCTGCAACAAACGGTTATGCGGATAAATATGACTTCTCTAAGGTTAAGAAGGGCGATGTGATCAAGTTCGGTTCCTATGAGCAGGATCTGAATTATACAAACGGAAAAGAAGCTATTGAGTGGATAGTCCTTAAGAAGACAAAGAAGTCAGTTCTTTTGATAAGTAAATATGCACTTGATATTCTTCCATATAATACGGTAGTTCCCCAATATCCTGCTGCCAGTATTAAGTGGGAAACCAGCACCCTGCGCAAGTGGCTGAACAGTGGTTTTATAAGTAGTGCCTTTAATAAAACAGAACAGGGAATGATAAAGAAAACCAAAGTTGAGAATTTTGATAATGTAGAATATGAAACTTATGCGGGAAATGATACCAAAGACAAGGTGTTTGTCCTGTCTCAACTGGAAATGATCAATAGTGGCTATGGTTTTTCCGAAGATTATTATGAGAGAGACGTAAACAGAAGGACTGCGTTTGCATGGAAAAAAGGAAGCGACGGAGGAGATTATCCTACATCAGACGGGGATGAATCATGTTTCTGGTGGCTTCGTACACCGGGATATACCAGTGTTCAGGCTGCTCTAGTCAGCAATTATGGTCTGGTTCATTCAAGCGGTTACTATATAAATTCTATAAAGTATAACGGCAATAATTGGAATGTAGGTAGCAATGGTTTGATCGGTGTTCGACCTGCTTTATATATCAGCTTAAAATCTTAATGGGATTCTAAAAATATTTATATTAAATATGGCGGGATATTGGATATCCCCAGGAAAAGGACTGTGTCTGTTTAAGACCGGTCCTTTTTAAATGGGTGATAAGCAAATACTCACAATGGAAACATAATGATTATTATCCTTGACAATTCCACTATGACATATTAAAATAATGGTATGAATATGGAAATATTATAGACGAAGAAGATTTATTTTGCAATATTTTGGGAGGATGATAGTATGCTGACGGTTAAAGAGATGCTTGTTCTAAAGCAGGATTTTGGGTTTTCATATGAATATATAGCAGAGAAGTCGGGGGTTCCATTAAGTACTGTACAAAAGGTCTTCAGTAGGACCACTGCGACACCTCGGCGGACCACTATCGAGGCATTGAACAAGGCCTTTGATCTTGATTATAATGACTGGGGAAAGGAGAAAATGACAATTCACAATTATTCGGATTACGATGATGAGCCTTATGAACCTTGTGTAGTGTGTGACAGTGGCTATGTTTCGGAAATTCCGGAGAGCAGCGTTAATGTAGTTAATGAAGCTCCGGGCTCATATGGGGTAACAGATGGGACAAGTGCATTAAAATTGTCGGATGAAACAAATATCATTAAGCAAGTAGATGGAATAGGTACTTTGAAAACGATAGATGATTACCTTAAACTTCCCGAAGGGGTAAGAGTAGAATTGATAGATGGAGTCTTCTATGATATGGCCGCACCGACTACCATACATCAGAAGATAGGATCATATATTAATATCGAACTTGAGAAGTATATAGATTCAAATAATGGAAAGTGCGTGGCGTTTATAGCTCCAACTGATGTCCAACTTGACTGTGATAATAAAACGATGGTTCAGCCGGATGTTCTTGTAGTTTGTGACCGTGACAAGATTACCCGTGCGAGGATAGTAGGAGCTCCGGATTTTGTTGTAGAAGTTCTTTCGGAATCAAACTGGTATCATGATGTGGTTCGCAAAGAGAGAAAATACAGGAATGCGGGTGTCAGGGAATACTGGATAGTTGTTCCGGAAAAGAGAACGGTTCTGGTTTATAAATTTGAAAAGGGAGCTCTTCCGACAGAGTATACTTTTCAGGACAAAATTCCTGTTGGTATCTGGGACTGTAAGTGTGTGGTCGATTTTGCGGTATTATCCGAGAAAATAGCTTTTCTTTGGGATAAGTAACAGGTAACAAAAAATTGTTATTAATCTGAAATCATAAATCAATTTGATACACTATTATTATGCAAGGATACGAAAAACAGTGCCTTTAACAAAACAGAACAGGGAATGATTGTAGGTAACAATGGCTTGATTGATGTTCACCCGGCTATGTATATCAGCTTAAAATCCTGATAAGATAATGTCGGTCAACCGGCGGGAGATTAGATTCTCCTGCCATTTTTAATTTTTTTCTTTACAATTCGAAAAAATTTTGCTAATATATCTCTAATTAGTTTTTTATTTTGCAGCATGCAAATATCACTCATTTTCAAGGACAGACGAAGGAGAAAGAAATGTCTTACAAGATTATCAGAAAAGAAGATTTGAATCCTCAGGTATTCCTGATGGAGATCGAAGCACCTCTTGTTGCTAAGAAGGCTGAGCCCGGTCAGTTCGTCATCTTAAGGATTGACGAGTACGGAGAGAGAGTTCCTTTTACAGTATCGGATTTTGACAGAGAAAAGGGAACGGTTACCATTATCATCCAGGCAGTCGGAAAGACAACAAAGGATCTGGCAGCCATGAAAGCAGGCGAGTCAATACTTGACTTTGCAGGCCCTCTGGGAATGCCCACACCTCTTGACCATATCAAGAAGGTAGCAATCATCGGCGGCGGACTCGGTACAGCTATTGCATATCCCCAGGCAAAGAAATTAAAGTCACTCGGTGCTGATGTTACCGTTATCACCGGTTTCAGGAACAAAGAACTCATCATCCTTGAGGATGAGATGAAGGCTGTTTCAAACAAGCTCATCATCACTACTGATGACGGCTCAAACGGACTTCAGGGCTTCGTTACCGATAGATTAAAGGAAGAGATTGAAGCAGGAGAGAAATTTGACGAAGTTATCGCCATCGGACCTCTTGTTATGATGCGTGCCGTATGCCGCGTTACCGAGCAGTACAACATTCCTACCACAGTTTCCATGAACCCTGTAATGATCGACGGAACAGGTATGTGCGGAGGCTGTAGGGTTATAGTTGGCGGCGAGACAAAGTTTGCATGTGTTGACGGACCTGATTTTGACGGACATAAGATTGACTGGGATGCAGCATTAAAGCGTTCCCAGATGTTTAAGCCTTACGAGAAGAGATCGTGTGAAGAAGGAAGATGCCGCATCACAGGAAAGGAGCACTGCAATGCCTAATATGTCATTAACAAAGAATCCTATGCCCAGTCAGGCACCGGATGTGAGAAATAAAAACTTTTTAGAGGTTGCTACAGGCTATACCGAGGATATGGCTGTCGATGAGGCACAGCGCTGCCTTAACTGCAAGAACAGACCCTGTATGACCGGATGTCCCGTAGCAGTTAAGATCCCCGAGTTCCTTGCACTTGTTGCAGAGAGAAAGTTCGAGGAAGCTTATGAGAAGATCACTGAGACCAATGCACTTCCCGCAGTATGTGGAAGAGTATGTCCTCAGGAGAGACAGTGCGAATCAAAGTGCGTAAGAGGTATCAAGGGCGAGCCTGTTGGTATCGGACGTGTTGAGAGATTTGTTGCCGATTATCATCTGCAGCATGGTAAGGATAAGGCTGTAAAGATTGAGAAAAACGGTAAGAGAGTAGCAGTTGTCGGTTCAGGTCCTTCCGGCCTTACGGCAGCAGGTGATCTGGTTAAGCTTGGATATGATGTAACCATCTTTGAAGCTTTCCATACGGCAGGCGGCGTACTTATGTACGGTATTCCCGAGTTCCGTCTTCCTAAGAACATCGTTCAGAAGGAAATCGATAAATTAAAGGATTTAGGCGTAAAGATCGAGACCAATACCATCATCGGAAAGACCCTGATGGTTGACGAGCTCTTAGAGCAGTTTGATGCTATCTACATCGGCACAGGTGCAGGTCTTCCTTCATTCTTAAGGATTGAAGGCGAAGCTCTCAACGGAGTATATTCCGCAAACGAGTTCCTAACCAGAATCAATCTGATGAAGGGTTACAAATTCCCCGAATATGATACGCCTGTTTACTGCGGAAAGAATGTTGCTGTATTCGGCGGCTGAAATGTTGCTATGGATGCTGCAAGGTGTGCAGAGCGTCTTGG
>JAEEVO010000026.1 GCA_016290905.1 Lachnospiraceae bacterium
TCTCGCTCGGAAAATACAGGGATCCGGAAAACGATATGTATTTTTACACAAAGCATGTCAAGAGCCCGACGCAGATGGAGCGCGACGCGGTATGCCGGGGCCAGTTCCACGGATGGCTTAAGGAAAAGGTCGGCAGCCATATAATCAGGAGATGCCACGTTCATCACTGCGAACAGACCGGTATCGTCGGAAGAATGGGCGGTGTTTTCTCAACTATCGAGGATTGTCATATACATCACATTTGTAATTCCCAGCAGCTGGGCGGAGCCGAAACAGCCGGTATCAAGCTGCATGCAGCCATCGACGTGACCATCAGGAGAAACCACATTCATAACTGTATCATGGGAGTATGGCTTGATTGGGAAGCTCAGGGTGCACGTATAACACAAAACCTCATGCATGACAACTTCCGTCCCGAAGGCAGAAAGCCTGCGCAGGGAGCTATGTTCAGCAATGATATTTTCATCGAAGTAGGGCACGGTCCCACATTGATAGATAATAACATACTTCTTTCAAAGGTATCCGTCGTAATGCCCAGTGAAGGCATTGCATGCGTCCACAACCTGATGCTCGGTTCCTTCGCGCTGATCAACTCCGGAGTTGACAGCATAGTCAACGGACAGCGCGAGCCCAGATTCACGCCTTACCACATCCGCCACAGGACCGAGGTCGCAGGCTTTATGACAATACTTCACGGTGATGACAGGATCTATAACAATATCTTCGTACAGCACTATCCCGTTCTCAATCCCGAAAAGACCGCACAGGCAAACGATTATGAGGTATCGGGTACCAATGCGTTTGATATCTTCCCTTCATACGATGAATGGATCGCACAGTTCATGATGGATCGTGAACCCGATATGGGCGCACTTGCTACGGCTCACTTCGGACATCTGCCCGTATGGGTAAAGGGTAACGCATATTTTAACGGTGCAAAGGTCGGAAAGCATGAGCAGGACGGACTTGAGAACACAACGGACAAGGTTACTGTCGAGCTGGTTGAGAAAGACGGAAAATACAGCCTGAATACCAATCTCTATTCAATCCTCGGCGATTTTGCCGACGGTATCATCACAAGCGATATCTTAGGACGTGCATTCGAGCCCGAACAGCGTTTCGAGAACCCTGACGGGACTGCGATCACGTTTGATACGGACTATTTCGGAAACCACCGCGGTATCTCCACGATACCCGGACCGTTTGCAAGCTGTGAGGCTGCAGCCGGCATTCTGTAAATTTCATTAAATTACACTTTGTTTATCATCCTTCGCTTACACTCTGTTTATCATCCTGAGCTTACACTCTGTTTGTCATCCTGAGCGTAAGCGAAGGATCTTATTCCTTAAAGCTTTAAGATTCTTCGCTTCGCTCAGAATGACAGCAACTTAATGACATATTTTTCTATCAGTTTTACGATGCTCCGCATCTTCTGTTTTGTTATACGGTCGTATCTATTATATTCCGTGCCGTATCAAGATCCTCCGTTTCCGTAATGCCCTTTAATACCCTGTTTATAGCATTTGAACGCGTGGTAACAAGCTTTTCAAGATCCTCGTCGACACGCCTTAGTTTATCCCTTGTGGAGTTAAGCGCCACAGAGAAGGTTCCGAACTCTTTCTTTGCCGCTTCAAGAACTTTTTGTATCTCCGCGCTTTTCTGCCGTATCTTCAAGGTCTGGAAGCCCATTCTGAGTGAACTCAGCATTGCTGCCATTGTGGAAGGTCCCGTTACGTTTACACGGTATTTCCGCTGAAGCTCCTCAACAAGCCCCGGCATATTTACAGCCTCGGAATAAAGTCCTTCCGAAGGCAGGAACATAAGTGCAAAATCTGTTGTTTTCGGGGGATAGATATACTTGTCGTGAATACTTTTTGCTTCCTCCCTTATGGTTGCCGCAAGCTTCTTTCTTCTCTCCTCCGTCTCTTCGGCATTTCCCGAGCTTATTGCATCGGACAGAGCAGAATATGTGTCCCCGGGGAACTTTGCGTCTATCGGGAGATATACCCTTTCACCGTCCTCCGGTCCGGGAAGCCTGATCGCAAAATCGACACGGGTATTTCCCTGCCCGGTAATATTTGCCTGCTTCTCGTATTGATCCGACGATAAGATCTCTTCAAGGATAGCTTCAAGCTGGACCTCTCCGAAATTACCCCTTGTCTTTACGTTTGACAGAACCTTTTTCAGATCCGTGATGTTTGAAGCAACATTCTGCATTTCTCCGAGACCTCTTGAAACGTTCATCAGCTGTTCGCTTACGGTCTTGAAGGAATCGTTTATCTTCTTATCAAGTGAATCCTGCAGCTTCTCGTTAACGGTTCCGTTGATCTTGTCGAGGCTTTCCCTTGTCTCCGTGGTCAGCTTTGTCATGCTTTCGGAAATAAGACGATACTGCTTGTCCTGTTCCTGTGAAATATTGCGGTTCAGTTCAAAAACGGTCTTTTCTATCTTATCAGTTATATTCTGAAGGTTCTTAAGTTCTCCCGACAGCTTGTCCCCGAAAAGGTCCATATTATGCTTTATTGTCTCGGAAACCAAAGTGTTCTGCCTGTATATCTGGTCAAGTATATCACCGGTACCGTCATCATAGTATTCCTTGATCTGTTTAAGCTGTTCGTCTCCCGACAGCTTATCCTCAAGCGCCTTTATCTTTTTTGATAAGCTTATATTGTTCAATATCAAAAGAAGCATTGTAAGAACAGAGGACACAATTACCACTATAAGTATTACATGTTCAATATTCAAGCTTATATTCCTCCTAAATACAACACTAAGTAACGAAATCTCACATTCCGTTACTTAGCAGTTATCACTATTATTTTTTTCTTACAAACAGTACTCCCAGCGTATCCGGTCCGCAGTGAGTCGTAACGGTAGCTCCGGCAGTAGTATCAAGTATCTCCCTTATCCCGGGCTGGAACTGCCGTATCAGCGACTTAACTGTTTCTATGATCTCCGAATCTATGCGCGTATGAGTGATAAATATACGATCCGGCTCTATGTCCGTCCTGTCATGAAGCCTGTCCTCAACATAGTTCTTTATAACCCTTGCTATCCTGCCGCGGAACTTTTTGGCTGCGATCATCTTTCCCTTTATTACCTCAATGCACGGCTTTATATGGAAAATATTTGAGCCTAAAGCTGCAAGCGATGAGCATCGTCCGCCCTTATGCAGATACTCTATGTTATTTACCACGAAGCTTGCTTCCACACGGTCAAGCATATCCTCACAGGCTGCGGCTATCTCTTTTGCAGAAGCACCCTGCTGTGCCATTTCGGCGGCTTTTACGACCGTAAGACCCTGACCGCTTGAAAGATTTGCGGTATCAACTACGTAAACGCCGTCCATCTCCTGTGCTGCTATGCAGGCACTCTGATAGGAGCTGGAAAAAAGACTTCCGATACAGAACTGGACAACATCATATCCGAGATCCCGCCACTTCCGGAATACCTTTTCATACTCGTCACTGTTTACCGCCCCTGTCTTGGACAGCTTTCCGGTCTCTTCCACATAACGGTATATATCCTCCGGTGTTATATCAATACCGTCTTTTCCGCTCTTTTCACCGAGTGTAACGGTCAAAGGAGTGATCTCTATATCATATTTTTCTATCAATTCTTTTGACAGATCACATGTACTGTCAGAAATAATCTTTACCGGCATATTTACCCCCTATGAAACTGTATTATTTCCGAATTTTCATTACCTATTAGTTTATCTCATTTTTATCGGATAATCAAGGGGGTATTTCAGTATTTAAGCCAATTTTAATAATACTGTTAAGATTAATAAAGGACCGGAGATCTCTCCCCGGTCCGTAACCCGATTTTTGATTTTTAACGATCTTCGATCATTCCTCAGCTGCTACTACGGTAATGATATGAGGATTAAGTGTATCATACCAGTAAGCATATCCTGCAAGATCGATCTTATCACCGATGTTAAGGTTCTTTACTGCCTGGTAAACATCCGAATCCTTGTCGCGGAGATATGACTCAACGGTAAATGTATAGATCTGTCCGTTATACTCGACATTAAAGTAAAGGTCATCACCTTCCTGACCGCTTCCGTTCCACTTGTAAAGGAAAGCTGCTTCATTTCCGTCAGCATCCTGAGAAGCTGCAACTGTCATTCCCTTGAATAATACATACTGATTCTGGAAGTTGATCATTTCATCTGTTCCGAGATATTCGGTGACATCAACGGGCTCTGCAATATAGCTGCCGTCGAGGAATTCAAACGAAGCATCTATGATCTCTACTTCACCCTGCCATTCGGACTTATATCCGGTAACCTTGATCTTCTGTCCGACAACAAGTTTTCCGTAATCTTCCTGTGAGCAGGCCATCTCATAAATAAAGTATGCGCCTTCATTATCCTGAGTATAGATGGTAGCCTTATCTTCCCACCATGACTGCTTATCCTGAACGAAAGTTTCTACAACAACTTCTGACTCAAGCTCTGCATCAACATATTCCTGATATGTCATAACACCTTCGGACTTGGTGAAAACATCGTCCTCAGCAGGTCCCTCTGTAGGTTCGGGTGTTGCTTCCTCTGTAGGTTCGGGACCGGGTTCCTCTGTAGGCTCAGGGGTTACTTCCTCTGTAGGCTCGGGTGTTGCTTCCTCTGTGGGCTCAGGGGTAACTTCCTCTGTGGGCTCAGGGGTAACTTCCTCTGTAGGCTCGGGTGTTACTTCCTCTGTAGGCTCGGGTGTAGCTTCCTTTGTAGGCTCGGGTGTTGTTGCCTCTTTTGTAGGCTCGGGTGTCCCGGTTGCCTTGTTTTCCTCATTCTTCTTGCCACAAGCAGCAAGTGACAATACAAGTACAAGGATGATCAATAATGCAGAAAATTTCTTCATTTCAGTTTCTGCCTGCATATAGCAGGCTTCCTCCTTTTTTCTTAGACTTGCAAAAAACAAATATAGACACCATTATACATAGTTTTTTTACAAACTTCAATACGAAATTCATCGTTTTTTAATGCGTTTTTTTGTGAAATCTGCCAAATTTACGGCAATAATTCCCAACCATGCAACAAAAAGAATAACCAGAAATACCTTTGCCGGAGTCGGAAGCGGTCCAAGTTCCTTGCCCGATCCGCCGGAAGTCCTCTCAATACTGTCAAGATGATACAGCGACGTCATATCGCTGAAAAGCTTTGTCATAAACTCTTCGTCAACGGTCTGTTTTCTTCTTGCCGCCTTTGCCGCATTCTCTATCATCTGTCCGGCCGCGTCCCTAAGGGACGTAGAACCGTTAAATACAGGAGTTACAAAGGTGTTATCCGTGTTCTCAAGCAGCATCTTTGCCGCTTCAATCTTTACATGATAGTAAAGGTTGTTATCGGTACCGCATTTGCTTAAGTAATCCCGATATTCATCGGTTTCGCGTGCCTTTGATGTTACCGGAACATACCCTTCCGTCTGTGAATACGCTATCTGCGTCTCATTCGTAAGCAGGAACTGAGCGAAGAGCCATGAAGCAAGCACCACATCCGGATCTTCCTTATTGAATATGCATACCGACGGACCCTGTGATATCATCTTCGGATTTTCCGTATCATACTGCGGTATAGGCATTACCACCGTTTCAAAATCAACTATCTTGTCTTCACTTATATCGCTTAACGGTGCATCGGACCCAAGCCATGACGCTCCCGCCGTCGAGTCGATCGCAAAGAGGCACTGCCCCGCATTCAGGAAATTTCCGGGATAGCTTGAGATTTTAAAAGTTGAGAATGCACGTGTTCCTGCGTGCTCTGCGATGGTATAAAGTATCTCCTTTGTATCATCGTTAAAAATCTGTATGCTTCCGTCCTCACCCGAATACCCTGCATTTTTCTGTTTGAGCATGGTGATGAGCATGTTGTCGGTCGATTTGTAAATGAAAGGTATCATGGTTTTCTGACCGTTTACAGCATAAGTCCCGTCATCATTCTTTTTAAGTGCCGCCTCGGACACTTCCCAAACGAAATCCCATGTCAGGATCTCCGGAATTTTATATCCAAGCCGTTCTACATATGTCTTATTGATATAGCATGCCTCTGTTGACCTCATGAACGGAAGCGCATAGAAGCTGTTGCCCAGCTTGCATTCATTTAAGAACTCCGGGATTATCTCTTCCCGGGACGGTCCGTCAAACTTCAATTCCTTACCCTTAAGCCCGTACTTCGAATCCTCGATGAGATCATCAAGATTGACAACCGTGTTTTCACCCGTAAGATAGGTGGCTATATGATCGGGATAGGTTATACATATATTGGGCGTAGTACCGGTCGAGATATTTGTTATCACGTCATTATATATCTTCCCGTAATCGGTATACAGCCTTATATTTACGGTTATATTCGGATAAAGCTCATGAAAGTCCCGGCTCGCCTTTTCATATATCCTGCTCTGTGTCACGTTGGTATCATTCTTTGCCCAGAAGGTAAGCTCTATCTTTTTGTTTTCATCGAAAGAATCCGGGATGATAAACCCGCTCGTATTTTTTCGCCCGTGACAGGCAGTCATCGAAAAACACATACAAAAAATGCACACATAAAAGATTATTTTCTTCACCATATTCACCTGTCAACCTTAACCCTTGGTGCCGCTTCTCTGAACTCCGGTCATTATCTGTTTTCTGAATACCAGGAACAGAATGATCAGTGGGATCGATATCACGACTACCGCCGCCATCATTGCCGGAATGTTCTCTCGTCCGAAACCGTTCTCACGTATCTCCTGGATACCGTTGGATACCAGATAATACTTTTCATTGTCGGTGATCAGTCTCGGCCAGACATAGCTGTTCCAGCATTCGATGATCTTGAGTATCGTGATTGTGATCATCGTAGGCTTGCACATCGGGATCATCACCCTTATCAGATACTTGAAATCGGATGTTCCGTCGACCTTGGCCGCTTTATAAAGATTTTCCGGTATCTGTTCGAAATTCTCCTTTAACAGATATATATAAAATATCGATGTTATCGAAGGAAGTATGAGTCCCGTAAATGTGTTTCTCATATTCATGTTGGTTATGGTCACAAAATTAGTTATGATAATGAGCTCGTTGGGTATCATCATCAAAGAAAGGAACAGGGTAAACACTATATTTTTGCCCCGGAACTGAAGTCTTGCAAATGCAAATGCCGCAAGAGTGATCACAACCAGCATTACGGCTGTCGTAACAACGGCGAATACTATGGTATTGAAGAAATACCTGCCGAGTGAAACCGTTGTAAAAGCCGAGCTGTAGTTCTCAAGCGTCGGATTTGCCGTAAAGAACTTAGGTATGTATTCCGAGTTGTATGCGCCGTAGCTCTTTACCGAGGAAAGTATCATCCAGTAAAACGGGAACAGGACGACAATCCCCCAAAAGGCAAGGAATACGTATTTTAATATATTTAAAACAATGTTTCCCGGTTTTTTCATATATTTCGATCTCCTTATGTCAGACCTTGACAACACTCTTCCTGCTTACCATAAGATTTATGCAGGTGATCGTGAGTACGATAACAAAAAGGATCAGTGCAGCAGCAGATGCATACGAAGGATATCCTCCGCTGTTTCCATAGAGCATGTCATAAATATAACCTACTATCGTATTCATTCCGGCGACATTCAGGTCTGTTCCGAAAAGTGCAACCGCATCCGAATAAGCCTTGAACGCGCCTATAAATCCGGTGATCACGAGATAGAATATCATCGGTGATATCATCGGAAGGGTTATCCTTGTAAATACCCTCCACTTCGGTGTGGAATCTATCTTTGCCGCCTTATACAGATCGTCTTTGACGCTCGCGAGCGCGCCGGTAAGGATAAGTATCTTGAACGGCATAACGATCCAGACGGTATAGATGCACAGTACAAGCATCTTTGCCCAGTAGGGTCCGTCTATGAAATCCACCGATTCCCCTCCGAAAAGGTTTATCAGCATGTTTATCATACCATCCGAATATGCCGTCTTCTTAAACAGGATCATGAATACCAGACCTACTGCCAGAGTATTTGTGACATAGGGCAGGAAAAACACGGTCTGGAAAAGCTGGCGAAGCTTCTTTATCGAGCTCAGCGCCATTGCTATGAGCAGGGATGTTATCGTTGAAAGCGGAACCGTAATGATAACAAGTATGAAGGTATTCTTCAGTGCCTGCAGGAAATAAGTATCATGCAGCACATATGAATAATTGTATGTTCCTATACCTGTATGAGTCTGTGATGCAAAATTGTATTCCTCCTCAAAAGAATATATGAAAACATCCACCAGAGGATATATCATGAACGCTGCCAGGAAAATGATCGCCGGCAGAAGATAAAGCCAGCCCTTGAGATTGTTTTTCTTCATTTTATTTCTTCCCGTACTCCTTTCTCACCTGGCTCCCGAAATAGATCCTTTCTCCCGTCTCCGAATTGAAGATAAAGGTTTTCATCGGCTTCAGGCTGAATTTCACCTTCTCTTTTCCTGCGGTTATCGTGGTTTCGGCACTCACGATGGAACGTATCTCGACATTTTCCGATGCCTCGTGCGTGGAAACGATGGTGGTATCTCTTCCCATGACTTCCAGTCCCTTTAAATTAAGCTCCAGCTTACCGTTCTCATCGACTATGAAGCCTTCGGGCCTTATCCCGACAAACACCTCACAGTCATCTGTCTTTTCAGCCTTAAGAACAGGTTTGCCGCCTATGCATATCATCCCGTCCCTGACATTTCCTTTAAAAACATTTATCGGAGGCGTTCCGAGGAACTTTGCAACAAACAGGTTTTTCGGATCGTCATAGACATCCTGCGGCTTTCCGATCTGATGAACAACGCCTTCCTTCATAACAACTATGATATCCGAGATGCTCATTGCCTCTTCCTGGTCATGAGTTACAAAGATGGTCGTTACCTTCGTTTCTCTCTGTATCCTCCTGATCTCCTCACGTGTCTGCAGACGAAGTCTGGCGTCCAGATTTGAGAGCGGTTCGTCAAGCAGGAGCACCTTCGGTTCCTTAACCAGAGCGCGCGCGATCGCGACTCTCTGCTGCTGTCCTCCCGAAAGCTCACCCGGCTTTCTGTCCATAAGAGTATCTATCTGTACCAGTTTTGCGGCCTCAAGCACCTTTTTCTCCATAACATCCTTAGTAAGTTTTTTATCCCCTCTAAAGTTTTTCAAAGGAAACATGATATTATTCCTTACTGTAAGGTGCGGATAAAGAGCATAATTCTGGAAAACAAGTCCTACTCCTCTGTCCTCGGGCTCCAGATCGGTCACATCCGTATCACCGAAAAACACTTTCCCACGTGTAGGCTTCTCAAGACCGGATATAAGATTCAGTGTTGTACTTTTACCGCATCCCGAAGGTCCCAGGAGTCCAACCAGAGTTCCGTCCGGTATTTCAAAGGTAAAATCATCCACGGCAACAACTTCGGTTTTGATCTTCCTGTTTCTGTTAGGAAATATTTTTGTCAGATTTTCGAGAACTACTTTCATAAATCTACCACGCTTTCTATATCCCCGGGTCTGGTTTTAAGTCTATGCGGCACGTATATCCGTACCTGCAGCACACGCCCTCTTTAAGGATATCATTTTCCGTTAACGATAACAACGGGACGGTATTCTGACACAGCATAAACTGTTTTTCGAATACCGTCCCCGTAAAAATCCGTGCCAACCCGTTAGGCACATTATAATAATTTTACCTTGAAAAATCAAGAACTTTCAAAAAATCTCTTTTTTGGATAAACGCATAACCTTTCTGTAACTTAATGCCGCAAGCACGCCGACCAGCAGCAGGAACCCTAAGGTTATAAGATTATGCTCAACCTTCATTCCCAAAACTACCGCCAGAGTGCCGAGTGCCATACCGGCGAACATATTCGGAAACATGTAGATTGCCACAGCCGAACTCTGCTTTATGACTTCGACCTCGTTTTCCCAGTCAAGCCTTATATGCTTTACACCGCACACACATCCCCATGCGGTTGAAAATGCACACATCGCGATACCAAGCACAAGATAAAGTGCTGATTCGATGACCGGAGTATGTGTCGTGATGCAGAAACAAAGTATGGTAAAGATCATGAAAGGAACGCTCAGGCACATGTTAAACAGCATCTTACCCTGATACAGCTTTTTCTTCTCAATCGGCAGGCTCTGTACTATCCAGTAATTCTTTCCCTCAAGAGAAGGCGTGCTTGTCGTCGTTGAATACATACCTACCAGGAAATACGCAGCAAACGGGATGGCGGGACGTATTACGGAAATACCCTCGGGAGTGGCTTTCAGCATCACCTCGGAAATTTTGTCATACCCAAACACAAGCGCCACGACCCCGGCGATCGTTGCCAGTACCATGCCCAATATCCCGTTGGTCATATATACGGTCGAACCGGTCATCCTCTTAAACTCCTTAAATGCAACCGCTTTTACTACGCTGTTCTTTTTCTGTGCCTTCATCCTGAAATTCTTTGACGCAGCATGGGATTTCAGCTTTGAATTGATACTCCTGTAAGAACGTCCGACAAGTAAAAATACAACAGTAAACAAAAGGATGCTAACTCCGACAAGCAGCAGGATATCGGATTTTCCCAGATCATTTACGGCATTTGAGAACCAGCCTGCCGGAAGATATATATCCGAAACACTGTCCATCGCACCGGAAGTAACTTCGATAATCTCCTCAACCTTGTCATTTCTGAACACATCCTCGATAAGGAAACGTGCCGCAAAGATCAGGAGAACAAGCAGTATGGTAAGTATGGTCTGGATTAAGGTCTTGTGCCTGAATCCGGAGCCTATCCTTGCTATCAGGAAACCAAGGAAGGAAGCTATCAGCATCGGTATTAACGGCAGGAACAGAGATAAAACTATCCAGAGCGGATAAACGTAGATTGCCGGTTTTACATATATCCCGTATCCTATCAGCATCGAAACGGAAATGCTTGCATACCACGGCATACTGTTTATATACATGTACATGAACTTGCACGCCGCTACGGAGCTTGATTTAAACGGCAGTGACATCAGCATGTCATATTCCTTGAAATTAAAAAGATATCCGTTTGTCTTTATGAATGTGAAAATAAAAGCCAGTGCGCTTATCATTGTTGCGCACATCCCGGGCATCGAGCCCGCAAGCCCGTATTCACCGTACCCTATACACATGGCTACACAGTATGCCATAAGCATAAGATACAGCAGACCGACTCCTATAAAGCCGCCCACTATCTTTTTTCTTTTCTTTTTATCCTTGCAATATCTGTACAGGTTTACCCTGCTTGTAGACAAAAGCAAGGCTTTAAGTAACAGTATATTTTTATTTTTCACTTTCTACCTCCAGGAATGCTTCTTCAAGCGAATGTCCTTCCGTCAGCTCATCCATGGTTCCCGAAGCTATGATCCGGCCCTTCTTTATCATGGCTACCTTGTTGCAAAGCTTCTCGGCTACATCAAGCACATGGGTTGAGAAAAATATAGCCGTTCCCTTGCTGCACATATCCCTCATTATGCCCTTCAGGATAAATGAAGCCTTCGGATCGAGGCCTACGAACGGCTCATCGAGTACCAGAAGCTTGGGATCATGTATAAGTGCGGATATTATTGCAAGCTTCTGCTTCATTCCGTGGGAATAAGAATTGATTGTATCCCCAAGGGATTCTGTTATCTCAAAAGCATCCGCATATTTCTTTATGCTCTCTTCACGTTCCTTCGTTCCTATCTCAAAGACATCGGCAATAAAATTCAGATACTGTATACCGGTTAAGCTCTCATAAAGATCGGGATTGTCCGGGATATAGGCCGTAACTTTCTTACACTCCATGGGTTCCTTTTTTACTGAGTGCCCGTCAATAAGGATTTCTCCCTCTTCAAAATCAAGAACTCCCACGACCGCACGGATCGTGGTCGATTTCCCGGCTCCGTTGTGCCCGATAAAGCCGTAAATATCTCCGCTCATTACCTTAAGAGATACGTTATCGGCAGCCTTTTTCCCTTCGCCGTAGGTCTTTGAATAATTTTTGATCTCCAGTATTACTTTGTTTTCCATATGATGTCCTCCCTATAATATCAATCATGATTGACATCTGATTGAAGTTTCCCATACGCAGCTCTGGTCTCGTCCGAGGTTGCTGCACTTACATAGTATGTCATTTCAGCTGTTTTCACTTTGATGCAGATGCCGTTTTCAGGATTAAGGAACACCCTGCATCCGCTTTCTCCGTCAACCGTAAAATTTCCTTTAAGAAGCTTATCCATTCCGAACCCTGCTATCCTTACAAAGTGTATGGAATCAATGTCCTCTCTCATCGTAATACTTTCAATATCTGCGATATCGATCACATAGTCATCCGACAGATGATGGCAGATAAGCTGTCCGTCTTCTATGTTCAGCTTTATCGGAGTAGCCTCCGCCATGCCTATATATACCATCGTCGCCACAACAAAAAGCAGCATCAGCGCGATGATCCCGGTTATTAATTTCCCGACCGGATGCGCTATATTTATCGTTCCGCCTACGCCGACCCTTTTCTTTACATTCAGTCTTTTATTATTTGGATTGTAATAAAACAATCCTCCAATCCAGTAATCGTCTTCGTCGGCCACCACCGAAACCTCGTTTTGGTATCGGTTTTCAATCTTTTTGTTCCTAAATACATAGATACCGGTTTCCATCATGATCATCGCGATATACAGAAGAGAACCGATGAGCATTCCCATTTCCGAATAATTGAACGTAAAAAACAGTAAAACCGCAAGCATGAACACTACATTTATCCATACGGATATCACAGACAGATCGGAGAGATTTTTCTTTAGCGCCCTGTTATAATTTGCATTGATGGCGGAATCCTCGGAGATCACCTCATTCTTTACTCCGTCCATTACGAATGCCAATACCGTCATCAGAAGTCCTACGCCCCAGAACAGCGCCGTCACTCCGAATATGAGAAATTGGCCGGTCAAACTACTGTTTACCTTTATCACCTCAAGATCGATAAGAAGTGCCGCTGCGACTATGAGCAGACCTGTTATATTAGGGATCAATACCCTCCTTTTATCCAGGGTACGGATAACTCCGACATTCTTAAAATCTGTCAGGTTAACACCCTTTTCGTTCATTATCCCCAGGCTTCTTTTCAGGCTTTTCATTTCCCTGTTGCCCATGAAGAACGGGCACATGATCCCTATAAGTGAAGCATAAAAGGCTATCAGCCAAAGAGTAGTCTGAAAGGATATGCCATGTAAGATCACAAGTACCAGACCCACCGCAATACTCAACAGTAAGATCATAACTGCCTGTCTGCGGCGTTTCACGTATATTCCGTCCACAACTTTCTCCGTTTCACCTTCACAGTATTCCTTGCGTTTTGTCACGCCGAATATCAGCTTGGCTTTTCTCCAATTTTTCGGATAAAGCACAAGTAACATTATCAGCTCTACAGGTATTAAGCAAAGACACATTACCAGGCCAAATATAAATGACATTATATCGTGCCTCCTTCCCAATAGCTGTTCACCAGATCGATAAATTCCTGTTTTTCAACCCCGGAGATCCTTGTTTCGGAAACAATCCTCTTAAGTTCAGCTTTATTTGCGTCGGAGACGGTTGCTTCTTTTTTGATCTCATTCCTGATCCTGGCGCCGTTTTTACGATCTGTCATTATATATCCTTCTGTTTTAAGCAGCTGATAAGCTTTACTGACAGTCATGGTATTTATCCCCATCTCCAAAGCAAGATCCCTAACAGTCGGGAGCTTTTCCCCCGACTTCAGTTCCCCGCTGGATATTCCCATCACTATCTGGTTCCTGAGCTGCATATATATCGGAACGTCCGACAGTTCATCTATTCTTATGATCATTTTGTTTCCTTCCCGCAATCCGATCTTACTTTTCTATCAGAGCTTCTTCTTGTCAAATACTGCCATCCCTATTATAACACAAACAACTATCATAATGGAAGCAATAATTATGCTTCCCGTAAAATCCGACACCTGAGCCGTACCCTTGCAAAGTGCCATGCCGTCGGTAAGCTTCATCGGCATGTAATCGCTTAATTTCGGAACGTACCCAAGAAGAAAAGTTACGAAGAAAACGGCTCCGGTTCCAAGAAGCACCTGTCCGCTGTTACCGGCTATCGTGCCGAACATCGCGATAAGGCTCATAAGCAGCATGCCCAGCAGCCACACAAAGAGCATTGCAAGGAAAATATGCGGTACTTCATCATCACCCCAGAAATATTTAGCATAAACAAAGGTAATCCCGGAGTATAAGACAAACATTGCGGTCCATGTTGCAAATCCGGTAAGAAGCTTTGAAAAATATATCTTTCTCCTGGAAAGTCCCTTTGTTACAACCTGGATCAGCGTTCCCTTCTGGTATTCGCCCGTAAAGCCGTTACAGCTTAAGAGAAGCATTGCGATGATCGCCATAAGAATATTCTTAAAATACTGCTCCCAGCAAGTAAAAGCCGTTATATTCACAGTACCCAGCGTAAGCCCCTGCTCTTTAAACGTATCCTTCATCATGTCATACAGCCACGGTGTCAGTTTAGCTATGGCCGGGTTTAATATCCCGAACAGGATAAAAATGATACTAAGGATGAGCAGCCTTCCTGTACGCGTGAGTTCCATCCATTCTTTTTTTATATACGCATTCATTATTTTTCTCCTATCGCATCAATGAATATATCTTCCAGTGTTACCTCCTGCTTTTCCATGCTGACAAACGGTATGCTGCTGTCGGCAAGATATCTTAAGAGTTCAGGAAGCATAGACCGATCCTTTAAAATTACCCTGTCTTCGTTTATCCGCTCCAGCTTAAAGGCTTCAGAAAGTATTCCGGCATCGGCTTTTCTTTCCAGCCTGATCTCGAAAGCATCTCCCCTATGCCTGTTTTTCACCTCGTCAATGCTGCCCTGCATGACTATCCTGCCTTCATTGAGTAAAGCCATCTCATCGCAGATATGCTCGACATCCGAGAGAATATGTGTTGAGAAGATGATCGTAGTCTCCTCCTTGGCCGCTACAAGGATTTCAAGTATCTCCTTTCGTCCCAGAGGATCAAGCGCAGAAGTCGGTTCATCACAGATCAGCAGTTTCGGTTTTGCAAGCAAAGCCTGGGCTATACCGAGTCTCTGCTTCATGCCTCTTGAAAAGCCCTTTATACGGTGTTTTTCTTCTCCGAGACCTACAAGCCTGAGCATCTCCTCACTTCTGGTACGGATTTCATTTTTGTCCATCCCGGTTATCTCTCCGCAAAACCTGAGATACTCTTTCGGCGTCATAAAGGAATAGTATTCCGGAACATCGGGAAGATAGCCTATATATTTATTCGTCTTATTGTTTCCGTATTTAACCTTTTCACCCGCTACGCGGATCTCACCCTTATCCTGAGCCATAAGTCCGAGCACAAGCTTCATGGTAGTTGTCTTTCCTGCTCCGTTCCTTCCCACAAAACCGAAGACTTTTTTCTCGGGAACCTTTAAATTCAAACCTCTTAGTACCTTTTTATCGCCGAAGTGTTTCTCAAGTCCTTCAATTTCCAGCACGTAACGATCTGTCATAATGTCACCTCTAAAACCTTTTTACTTTTTATACGGTCTTACGCATCCTCTTTGCCAAGTACAAAATAAAGCACCGGTCCTATGAATTCCATGCCTACAATAGTTATTATAACCCAAAGCGCCCTGCTGCCCCTTTTATAGTTCTCATGGGTGAATATGTGGCGAAGAGTTACAACGAGAAGTATTATCTCTGCTATTACCAACGGGATGATAAAAGGTAAAAAATCTTTAAATTCTGTCATAACTGACCTCCTGTATAAATGTTTGTATTGTTTGTATGTTTTGTATTACTTACTGTGATACACATAATACACTATGTTTTTGTTTTTGTCAATATGTTTTTAAAAAAAAGCAGCTGTATTTACACAGCTGCCTCAGATTCTTTCCTTATGAAATTTAAAATTTCCTTTTCCGTCCGTTTCCATTATCATATATGAAGGAAGTCCGTCCCTCGGTCTGGAAATGCTTCCGGGATTTGCCACCCACACACCGTCCTTTTGTAAAAGCTTTTGAACATGTGTATGTCCGAACAGAACCACATCATAGCCGTTTCCCACAGCAAAGTCCATCAGCTCCCTGTCACTGAAATACGGAAGCCTGTTGCCATGCTCGATATGTACCCGTTTTCCTTCTATATCAAGATTTAAAACAGAAGGCTCTCTTGTAAAAAAATCACAGTTTCCCGAAACTCCGTGTACCCTGCACCCTAATCGGTCTCCGATATAATCGAAATCCGAACTTCCGTCCCCGCAGTGCAGTATAAGGTCGAGCTTACCGATTTTTTTCTTTAGTATTTCTATGTTTTCGGTTCTTCCGTGTGAATCGCTTATTATCAGAATCCTCATGATCCTACCCCGCATTCGTTATCCGGATATTCGTTATTGCACACTGATCGCCGGTCAGGGCCGTATAAACGTGCTTAGGTCCCTCAGGAATGACTATCGTATCCTTTATGAGAATACCGAAATTCTCCGTAGTAACAGTTATCACATTGCCTTCACGGGAATAGGTAACACTTACATCCATACCTTCACGGTTAACTTTTTTCCATGCATCCCAGCCTGTAAAAGCACCATTCCTGCTTACCGTAAGCTTATTTTCAACCGCTTCATTGCTTTCCATATTCTCTCCGTCAAGCCTCAAAAGCGCATACTCCCTGTAGCCCGACCCCCATACCTTCTTATCGTCGGAATAGAAAAGGCTTATATAAGGACAATGCCAAATAAGTCTTGCCGTAGGCAGACTCATAGTATGGAAGCTGATCTTCAGCCCGTCGGTAACGGGAATGCCTAAAGTTGCATCAGTCCTGTTCCCGTCAACCTGAACATTCGGGATATCTCCGGCCGGACAATTTATATAGCTTATCTCCTCCGCTATCCTGTTGATATGATCCGGTCCGATCATTTTATCGGACTTTTCAACTCTGACTCCGTTTATGACACACTGCTCGCCGGTAAGTCCGATATATACAAATCTTGAGCTGTCGGGCAGTGCGACCGTTATTTCTTTCTTAGTACTGCCGTCATTTATCTTTATAAGTACATGATCCTTCCACTTTACGGCCTCAAGCTCATAAATTGTACTTTTTTGAGTCTTTCCTTCACTGTCCGGTTCCTTTTTCCCGCTACTCCCGGTGTATTCCTCTTTTATCTCTCTGACACCCTTATTCTCAACCCTGCCGTTGGAATGGATCTCACAGTATTCGAAGTAATTCATATCCCTGATAGTCTTCTCATCATCATGGACACGTCCGTCAAGAGAGTCAAACACTATGAATGCCGGCGCCTGAGTTTTTCCCGATATCTTTGCCAGCGGCTCAAAGCGGAAAAGTACCCTCGTCGGATACGGAGTAATTATGATACCGTCAGAAACGATATCTCTGTATTTTTCGCAAATAATCTCATTCTTTCCGGGAATCTCATCCTCAATGTCGCGTTCCTTCATCTTATAGTCCTGATCGAGATCTATGAGATTCTGCATGACCCTCGCAAGCTCAGGATCAAACTGCGTACCGGCACCTTTTACGATTTCCTCCCTTACAATCTGCTGAGGGATGGCATCCCTGTAGCTTCTGTTCGAAGTCATGGCGTCATACGCATCTGCAACGGATATTATCCTGGCTATTTCGGGGATATCCTCACCCTTAAGCCTTGTCGGATATCCCTTTCCGTCATACCGCTCATGATGGAAAAACGCACCGATGCTCAGATACGGATATTCGCTGATACTTGAAAGTATCTGATTTCCCATGACCGGATGCTGCTTTATTGTACCGAATTCCTCATCGGTAAGTTTTCCCTTCTTGTTTATGATACTCTCGGGAATGCCTATCTTTCCTACATCATGAAGAAGAGCCGCAAAATAAATCTTTTCACATTCATCCTCGCTTTTTCCGATTGCTTCGGCTATCATCCTTGAATACTCGGCAACTCTTACGGAATGTCCGTGCGAATATGTATCCTTTGCATCTATCGCGCTTACAAGTGCAGTTGCCGTCTGCTTGAAAAGCCGCTGTGAATACTTCTGCTGTTCGTTGTAATACTCCTTTTCGGCCTTACGGTACTCTGCTATCTTCCTGTTTCTTAAAAATATGACTATGATCGACACAAAGGTTACCATACTTGTAAAGAAACCGGGAAGACTTGAAAAATCATGCTTTATAAAATATTCCACAAACATTCTTACAAACATGATCGAATAAAAGAACATAGCGGTATAAAAACCGATCTTGCCGTAAAATATGACCATAAAGACTATGCTCATATAAGATACGGAAGACACAACACCCGCCATGCCCGCCAACGGTATCCTCTGCTCTCCGAACTGAAGCACCCCTTCAGAATTCGCGATAATTGGGGTCAGTACATTAAAAACGATATAAAGGGCGATCAGCAGCACAAAAATGAACATCGACGGCTTCTTTCGCGACGCCTTGTCAAACGATAAAACCGGTATTTTCATGCTCTGACCTCCTTTCCGTTAGTTTTTGGACAGCCTGTTCCTTTACGAAAACATGCTGTCCTTTATAAATGCGAAAACTTCTCTTAAATAATTATTGGGCCTGTAAAATACATCCGAGTCGGCGCGGATGGGGCTGACATCTTCAAGTCCCTGCTCTTTGCACAGATATACCGCGCGGAACAGATGGAAATCATTTGTTATAAGGCCAATCGATGCCCCATCCTTAAGGAACACCTTGCTGAACTTAATGTTCTCATTTGTGGTTGTAGATCTGTCCTCTACAATTATACGTCCTGTGTCAATACCTGCAGCAACCAGATATGCCTTCATGACCGCGGCTTCGGAATCGAGTTCGTTCGTCCCCTTTCCTCCGGAGACTATGCAAACCGTATCCGTGTTTTCCCGCAAGTATTCTACAGCTGTATCAAGCCTGTATTTCAATACTTTACTCGGTCCGTCAGGTCTGACCTGCGAACCGAGTACGATTATATAATCCAGTCCCTTCTTTGGATCGTTGCGGGAATATGACACAATGATCACAAGCAATACTGCCGTTACGATAACTGCGATACCCGCTACCGAAGCAAGACAAATGTTGAGCCATACGGGCAGCTTCTTAAAAAGTCCGACTCTAAGTGCGATCCCGATAAGGACCAGTACCACTCCCAGAGCGGTCCAGACCAGAAAGAACGGTGAGCCCGAATGTACACTGTAAATCATATAGCTGTACCATAAAGAAACGGCAGCCAGTATATAAAGTATGATCCTGAGTACCAAATAAGCCTCCTGTTCCGCCCGCTATGCTATTTTCCCGCTTTCACAACTTTCTTCTTCATAAAGATAAGGAAAACTATGGTCAGGCATATTCCAATCGGAATTGAAAGTATTGTTACTCCGATCATATCAAACAAACCGGCCAAAATATAGCTTACAAATGATATTGCGGCAACCGAGAGCGCGTAAGGCAGCTGCGTCTCAACATGCGCGATATGATTACAATGCGCACCTGCCGATGACATGATCGTGGTATCCGAAATAGGTGAGCAATGATCTCCGCATACAGCTCCGGCAAGACATGCCGAGATACCTACGAAGAACAGCGAGCTTGTTTCCGGGAATATTGCGGAAACTATGGGGATAAGGATACCGAATGTACCCCATGATGTACCTGTTGCAAAAGCTATAACGCCTGCAACAAGGAACACTATTCCGGGAAGTGCCCAATGAAGGCCGGAAGCATCCGCCATCATATTTTCAACAAACTTTGAAGCATTAAGCGCCCCCGTCATATTCTTCAGTCCTGTTGCAAGAACAAGGATCGTGATAGCCGGAACCATAGCCATGAATCCTTTTGGAACACACTTCATAGCCTCATCAAAGGTTATTACCTTTCGTGCTATCATATAGATTATAATGAGAATTAACGCGATTATTCCACCCCACGGAAGACCTACGGTTGCATCTGTTTCGGAAAAAGCTTCAACAAAAGATCCCTCTTCTATGTTCTGGAAGCCGTTTCTCAGCAAGCCCCAGACGGATATTACGATCAAAAGCACGATCGGTATCGCAATGTCTATGATCTTGCCCTTTGCGGGACTTGCAGGTCCCTCTTCCTTTACCCTGATTTCTTCTCTCTCGTCATTAAGGGCAACATCAAGCTTGCTTAAGTCGCCTTTTTCTGCCTTGATCTCAAAACCGCTCATCTTACCGTAATCAAAGCCTAAAATGATAAGCACGATTATGAATACAAATGTAAAGATTGAATAGAAATTGTAAGGTATAGCACGTACAAACAGCTCTATGCCCGAATAAGTCTCACTCTCGACACAGCTTGATACTGCTGCCGCCCATGAAGAAACGGGTGCTATCATACAAACGGGAGCTGCTGTAGCATCTATGATATATGCAAGCTTAACTCTTGAAATCTTTTTGCTGTCCGTTACTGGCGACATTACGGAACCTACGGTCAGACAGTTGAAATAGTCGTCTATAAAGATCAATACGCCGAGCACGAATGTTGCAAACAGAGCGCCGGCTTTTGTCTTGATATGCTTCTGCGCCCAATCTCCGAAAGCCCTGGATGCTCCCGATTTATTGATAAGTGCGACGATGATGCCCAGGATCACAAGGAACAGCAGAACACCTGCAGTATCCGAGATTGCCGATGTAACGGCTCCGGTGGTGATCGTATCGACAGTTGTAAGTATCGAGCATTCCGATACCATGAACGCACCGATAAAGATACCAATAAACAGTGACGAATACGCCTCCTTGGTGATCAGTGCCAGAACGATCGCTACAAACGGCGGTAACAGTGACCACGCTTCACCTACAAATGAAAACTCTTCGCCTGCAGTCATCTTAACAATCGAAACGACCGCAATAACAACTAAAAATACAGCGATTGCAATAAACTTAGTTACTTTTTTCATTTTCGCACCCTTCCTTTTATAATTTATAAAATGATAAGATTATTTTATTGCTTTTTCATTTTTATTGCAAGTATTTTTTCACTCACAAACCGCTTAAATATGATATTTCCGGTAAATTTCCCCGTCAAGGGTCTTCCAGACAAATTCATTTCCTTCAAAGAGCATATACCCTCGCGGCGTATCCTCCTTCGGCAAAGAAACCGAACCCGGATTCATATATACAAATCCGTCGTATTCTTCGCAGGCGGAAACATGGGTATGCCCGCAAAGAAGTATGTCCTTATCTTTAAGCGGCGGCAGCTTCTCAATGTTGAAGATATGTCCGTGTGTCGCAAATATCATCCTGTCACCGGCGGGAAGCAGGAAATAATCCGCCATTACAGGAAACTTGAGCACCATCTGGTCAACCTCTGCCTCGCAGTTACCTCTAACGCTGTATATCTCATTCTTATATGCGTTAAGCAGCTCGATAACCTGTTTAGGAGCATATCCTTCCGGCAGATCGTTCCTCGGTCCGTGATAAAGGATATCTCCCAAAAGAAGCATCCTGTCGGCCTTTTCCCTTTTATATCCTTCGATCAGCTTCCCACAGTATAATGCCGAGCCGTGGATATCCGATGCAATAAACAATTTCATACCCGTTTTGTCTCCTTAAACATAATATTCCTTATCCTCATCCACCGAATAACATGCGAGCTTTCCGCCCCTGTCCCTGTATCCGGCTCCCGCATCAATATCCATATATCTCTTGCATCTGAATATCCTTCCGGTATACTCGGGACCGAGCTGATATGAAGGAACATGCCCGCAGATCACAAACCTGTCAAGCTTGTCAAGTCTTTCATGCCCCCAATAATGGATATCTGCGGAATTCAGGAAGCCGTGCTCGTCGTTTTCGACTGCCGCAGCTATGGAGTTTTCAACATCAATACTACCGTCGGGCTTTTCTATCAGATTCCCGCTTTTCAGTCCCGTATGCGTTATTATCGTTTTTCCGTATTTGGGAATGTCGACTTCCGTAAACAGGGCAAGCTCCTTTATGAATTCAAGCATTTCATCCTGCTTTTCCTTTTCAAGCTTTTTTATCCCGCCGATAGTGCTCTCGCCAAAGGATTTGATCCACTGGCTCTCCGTCAGTGCACCCTCCATATACATCTGGGCCATCAGCTCATGGTCGCCCTTCAGCATTAACGCATCACCCTTTTCCGTCATCTCTTTGACCATAAAAAGGATCTCCACACCATTCTCACCCCTGTCAAGGACGTCTCCGTTTACTATCAGGAAGTCTTCTCCGCTTTTAAAGCAGATCTCTTCCAGTATTTTTTTAAACATATCCATATCTCCGTGAATATCAGAGATAATATAAGTCGCCATCAGTTAATATCCCCCTCTCCGACTGCAATTTCCCGTACAGGTATTATTCAGACATAATAGAATATTTTACTATATTTTTCTCTGAAATTCAACAAAAAAAATACCGGAACTTTTTAGAAACGGTTTACAAATCTTGCCCTGTTCCTTTTCAAGTCCCGGTATGTTGTTATTCGTTTTTGTTTTCAGAAGCCTATCTCTTTTAATACCGTATCGATAAGCTTAGCGTTCTTTATTGAGAAATCGGAAGTTACGTGAGGTTTCTCGCCCAAAAGAATGCAGCGTCCGAGCTGTTCTATCTCCAAAGCATAGTTCTGCGGAACAAAGACCTTTCTTTCCTTCATGCCTTCCGGAGTATATATACGGTAGCTCACTTCACCTTCCTGATTGTACTCGACATCCGACCTGATCGAGCCCTTTGAACCGTGAACATACAGCCTGTCATATCTGGAATTCGTGTTCTGTCCGAGCACCATTCCCACATTGAACGCGGCTCTCGCGCCGTTCTTAAACCTGATCAGCCCCGCGGTCATATAGTCAACCCCGAGCTCCGAAAACTCTGCTGAAGCCTTTACCATATCCGGTTCGGAATCTATGAGGGACATAATCATGGTCGTACAGTAGCAGCCGAGATCGTACATCGCACCGCCGCCGAACTCCTTATGCAGCCTGAAATCCTCCTTGTAGCCCTGCGTGACAAAAGCTGTATCAATGTAATCAACCTCACCGATAATGCCGCTCTTAACATCATTCTTCAGGCTCTCAACATAGGGACTGTGAAGATATGCATACGCCTCCATAAGATAAACTCCGCATTCCTCCGCCGTCTTATACATTTCCTCCGCCTCTCCGGCATTTAATGCCAGAGGCTTCTCGCACAAAACATGCTTTCCCGCTTTCAGTGAAGCCTTAACCCATTTCAAATGAATGTCATTGGGGAGCGGTATATAGACCGCCTGTATCTCACTGTCTTCAAGCAGTTCTTCATAGCTTCCGTAAGCCTTTGGAATGCCGTACTCCTTTGCGAAACGCTCCGCCTTTTCGGGATTCCTTCCCGCTATTGCGACAAGCTCACAGTTTTCGGCCTTCTTCATTCCCGGGATTGTTGCCCACCTTGCAATATTGGCGGTTCCGAGTATACCCCATTTTACTTTTTCCATCTTTTCTCTCTCCTTTAAACTCCTGTCAAAGCCACCTCGAAAACGCCTTCAGCGTTTCCTCGGTAACAAACCGATGCTCCGCATCTTATGTATCAATTCCATTCTAACATAATTATCTTAAAAAACAATGAAGTATCTTGGTTTCGTTACTACCCCAAACCTTTTTTCTTCAGCCCGTAACTTAAGACAGAATATATTGACAGAGTATGCATAATGAGCTACAATCAGACTGATGAGCATAAACTCCATTACTTTATATCATTTAGTTAAGTTTTGTCATCCTGAGCGTCAGCGAAGGAGCCTTATAACACACATCGGGGAGGAAAAAACATGGAGACAGGATCGGAAGCATATTTATTCGGGCAGATACTCGGAACCCATTCATTTCTTTTGAAGGACGGTTTTCTCCGTCCCGATGAATATTCGGAGATCAAAGCGCAATATTTCCTTCCTGGCGGCGAAACAGGAACCGCCGCAACCGTTCTTGATTCTCTCGGGGTATCCGTAAAGATGGACGGAACATGGATCGGCACTGAGGTCGCACCGATGCTCAAAGCCTTCTATTCGGAAAAGAAAGTGGATCTCTCATCAATGACCTTTCTCAAGGACGATCCCGGAGTCATGGACTATGTCGTTATTGCCGGTCTTGTGCGTTCTCCGATGGGAAGATTCCAGACACTGTTCTCAACAGGCGAAAGATGGTGGGGCGTCCCCAAGGAAGAGGATATAGCAGGCTGTAAGGTGGCTGCCATAGATCCATACTTTAGGGAGGAAACGGAGCTTGCCGCAAAGCTTTGCATAAAGCACGGTATCCCCTATGTTACAATTGATTCGCGCCATGATACTTTTCTCCATGAGCATGCGGCCATCAACGTCGTTTCGAAGGAATGTACCGAAAATGACTATAAGGGTATGGCTCCCGAAGAAATCATGAAGCTTATGATGTCCGGATCTGACGGACTTACTATAATCACACAGGGCGACGGGGAAATGCTCTACGGAAGAAAAGGTGGGGAAATCCGCCGTATGAAGCCGTTCAACGTAGAAGTAAAAAGCACCTTGGGCGCCGGCGATACCTTTAAGGCCGGCTGTGTATACGCCCTCCTTAAAGGTAAAACCGATGAAGACATCGTACGTTTTGCAAGTGCATGCTCGGCGATCGCAATATCAAGATTCCCGCTTCCCCTGAATCCGCCCCGCCTTGAAGAGGTTACAAAGCTCATCACCTGAGCTTAAGACAGATCATTGGTATATGTTATAAATGTCAAGAAATATATTTATCCGTCACATATGTGAAACGGATCAAAACTTAAATCCGAGTGCCTTTATGAAACGTTCCGTAATTGCATTATTCTGGTAGTCGCCCAAAAGATGAACGTTTTCTGCCGGGATCCTTCCTCCCGCCATGCTTGCGTGTCCTCCGCCCGTTCCAATACCTTCAAGTGCCTTGGCGACAACCTTTCCGGCATCGACGTCGCTTCTCTCGGAACGTACCGAAAACTTGAAACCGTCCTTACGCTCGCAGTATATGACCGCAACCTCAACTTCTATGAGAGAAAGTATAAAATCCGCTACCATTGCTATCATCGCATCCGGGCACGGGAACGGAATGAAGGAAACCCCAAGGAAATCAAACACCTTGATATTTTCAATGGCAGCGCCAAAGGATTTCAGATCGCTGAACTCAATGTTGTTCATCTCAAGCTTCGCCAGCTTTTCCTCGTTCACCCGGTGATTAAGATAGCTGAAAGCCGATATATCTTCGTCACGAACACCTCTCGAAAACTGAAGGGTATCCATTTTTATGCCGTACAAAAGCAATGTGGCCATATCGGAATCCATATCAAGATTAAGATCCATGAAGTATTCAGTGATAATGGAGGCACAAGCACCGACAAGGCGGACATCCTTGTACAGATACTCCACATCCTCATTCTTTGAAGTAGTCGGATGATGGTCTATCGCAGCAATCTCATCTCCCACAAGGTCTGTGATATTTCCGGCATTCTTCTGAGAATCCACACAGATGATATAATCCTCCGCTTTCATTTCATGGCATATATCATGGTCCGCAAACATCTCAATCCCGAACATTTCAAGCATCTTCGAGGATCCGAACTTATCTATGTCACCGTCATAACATATTGTCGAGGATATCCCGAACTCTTTAAGAATATACTGCAGACCAGCCGCCGACGCTATGGCATCGGGATCGGGGATATTATGCGTCTGTATATAAACTTTATGTCCTTTACAGATTTCTATCAGCCTTTTGATATCTTGTTTCTCCGTCATCTTTTTTCACTCCTTGACAAATGTTTAAATATGTCTTACAGCCTCAAACCTCTGCATATGATAATCCTCATCGGGTCTGATCCCGCCTTTTTTCAAAGCAATCGAGATCTGATCGTCAACGGTATCCACCCCCTCAAGATCCGGCAGGAGCAGTCCGCGTCTTCTGCCGCATGAAACGATTACCCCGTATTTCTTCACATCGAGCTCGGCCTTGGAAGATATATCCTCCGCAGGGCTTAATACATCCACGTTTATATCCAGCCATTTCAGTTCATCAGGGCGGATGGCATCAAATCGCGGATCGTTGACCGCGGCGCTGATCGCGTTGTTGATTATCTCCTTTGCGACAGACGGGGTTGTCGGTTCGGTAGTCCCGATACAGCCCCTCAGCTCTCCGAATTTATGGATTGAAACAAAAGCTCCCGCTCTCGTTGTCTTCATTTCCTCAGCGATATCATCCGGCACAGGAATGGTCTTATGATAGAGCACATAGCTTTCAAGAGATTGTCTCGCAAGCCTCACATAACCGTCGCAGCTTTCTTTTTTCGCGTCAATCTCACTCTTTATCTTCTTTAAGTATTCATCGAGAAAATGCCTGTTCTCATCAACACCCAAGGGCTTAAAGGTACAGATTCCGTAACCTACTCCCGTTACATCCTGATGACTCAGCCGCTTTGCCTCAACACCCAGTCCGTCAAGAGCTCCGGCCATGATCACAAACGAGCGGTGTCCGCATTCTGCTGCCTTCCTACAGAAATTCTCATCAAAATCAAACAGCCTCCCAAACTCTGCCTTTGAGCATACATCCATTATACGTTCATCATATTCCGGACCTTCTTTTGCAAATCCGTAAGGTCCCGACTCCTTAAGCTTATGTGAAAGATCTCCGCTTGCAACAAGCACAGCCTTTCTGCCAAGTGAATTAACAGCGTCTTTTATCATCGTGCCGAACCGGTAATGATCGGCGAGCGGGAGTCCCGAAAGTCCAATCCTTATCAGCCTGAAATCAGTGTATTTTTTCAATATGAACCATAAAGGGACCATTGTCCCGTGATCAAGATTCTTATCCTTCTCACCAAGTACCCCTGCCGGGAAATCATCTTTATCCGCAAGTTCACACAACTTGGCTGAAAGCTCCGTATCATACTCGACATCAAACCTTACCGAAGGAGCTCCGAACGACGCAAAAGATCCCTTAGCGCCCGTTCCCGGTGAGATATGGAAATAATCTGCATACATAATCGAATGAGGACTGGTTATTATGATTGTTTCGGGTTTTAATGCCGCAATTTTTTCCGCAACCTTCATATAGCTGTCAGTTGTCTCTTCAACGCTCTTTTCACTTCCTCTGCCGACCTCGGGTACTATCATCGGCGGGTGGGGCACCATAAAGGCACCGAGGATCCCGTTATTCTCCATAGCCTGTTCCATCTCCTTTCGTTGAACCGTTTTAATGTCATTCCAAAAAACAAGATCCGGATCAAAATACCGATCCGGATCAGTAGCCCGTCAATACGGGTTCAACCGGCATCGGATAATCTCTTTCAACGCTTAATCGTATCTCTCCCTCTGCTTCCTTCACTTTGGAATCAATTTCCATGATCTCGTTCTGGTAAATATCCTTTGCCCGCATTATGTTTTCTTTTGCTTCTGCAATTCCTGCCTCAGCCTTTAAGATTTTTGCCTTCTGTCTTCGCTTTGCTATGAATCTGAAGAACCACAGCGAATTTAAGATTTTCTGAGCCTCGACCAGCTTCTTCTGGTGCTCAATCATAGAATTCAGAGCTGCTTCTATCGCTTCGCTCCGCTTAAATTCAGCCGCGCTTTCCAGTTCAAACTGTTTGTCCCTCAGCCTTCTCTTAAACTCTTCCTCACGTTCGGCTATCCTCTTGTTGCAGCGGAGTATCCATGCTGTATATTCTTCTTCATAACGCTTAAGCGCCAGCTCGCGCAGCCTGCGGATTTCTCCGGCTTTTCTTTCCGCTTCCGCCTTGCGTTCTTCCTCTATTCTTCTGGCTGCCTCGGCTATACGCTCCTCGGCTGCTATACGTTCTTCTTCGGCTCTGCGTTCCTCTTCAAGTCTGAGCTTGTACTCTTCCTCTGCCCGGCGTTCCTTTTCCGCCCTGCGTTCTTCTTCACGACGCCTGAATTCTTCTTCGGCTCTCAGTTCTTCCGCAACTATATCTTCAACGCGCCTCTTATCGGAAGCCGCACTGTATTCCGCAATCCTGTAATCACCTGCCGGCATATAAGATGCTGCGGTATGTGTGTCATCCGCTGTTATGTATTGTTCCTGAGCACCGGTATTTTCTACTTCTGTCGAAGACGCCATAACGTTCTGCTCCGGAGCCGTTTCAAACTCCTGTGAAATCCTCCGTTCGGTTTCCTTTATAATGTTTTCCTCAAAAGCTACCCCCGCAGCCACTTCGGCCTCAAGCTCACGAGCAACCTGCAGATCTTCTTCCAGGACATGCTCGTCGGCTGCCACATACTCGTCCATGACGCCGTATTCTTCTACATCCTTTTCTTCTGTGTCTGCAAAATCCTCTTCAACCTTTGACGTCTTTTTCTTCTTTCCTATAACGCCGATCTGTTTAAGATACTGGGCAAGGGTAGTTCCGAACAGATCCCTGGATTTTCTTCCCATAGCCTTTATCTTTGCCGCGTACTTCTTATTCTCGTCGCAGATTTCGGTCAGCGAAGCTGCTTTATTGTCTCCTCCGTATTTTTTAAGCAGGAGTTCTATCAGCTGTTCATATTCATTTTTATTATCTTTAGCGTTTTCTGTCTTCATCAGATTTAAAACTCCCGCAAATACAAAAGGTTACCTATCATGTTTTAGTTTTTTCAGTTCCGTTATCGCAAACGGAATACTTATCATCATTGTACATACATCCGCAACGGACTGTGTTATCTCAACACCCGTAAGCCCGAACAATGCCGGTAAGATAAGCACTGCCGGTATGAAGAACAGTCCGTTCCTCGCCGATGCGGTAATTGAAGCCCTGACGCCTTTTCCGATGGACTGGAGCATCATATTGGTCATGACTATGAATGCATTCAGCGGCAAGATAACCGACTGGCATCTAAGAGCCGTTTTCCCGACCTCGATTACCTGCAGTCTCATCGCAGCATCCGCATTTTCCGAATCCGAGATAAACAATTCAATGATCCCGGGTGCAAAGATAAAGCAGACAGCACCTACGATCACAAGGAAGATCGTCCCCCACTTAACGCAGTAATAAAAGCCTTCCTTTACCCTTTCCTTCTTTCCCGCTCCGTAATTAAACGAACATACCGGCTGATAACCCTGTCCAAAACCGATAAGTGCGGAAATAAGCAGCATCATTACCCTCGTGGTTATCGACATTCCCGAAATTGCAGCGTCCCCTCCGAGATCGCCCGCCGTCCTGTTAAGCAGAGTAGTTGCGACAGCGGCAAGACCCTGTCTGAAAAGAGACGGGATACCGCCGTTTATTATCTGAAGTATATAATATGTGTTAATCTTAAGATTCCTGATATTCAGACGGATGTTCTCACCCTTGCGGCTTCCTATCAGGAGAATGAAAAAGCTGGTAATCTGTCCCGCTACCGTAGCTATTGCAGCTCCCTTGATGCCCATGTCGAACGCAAGGATAAGCAGCGGATCAAGTATCATGTTTATGATCGCGCCCGATACAAGTCCGATCATAGCGTAAACCGCACTTCCCTGGAATCTCAGCTGGTTATTTATAACAAACTGTCCCATCATGAACGGTGCGCCGAACAGAATGATCCCCGCATAGCTCTTAGTCATCTCAACGGTGGATGCCGAAACATCCGATGACACCAAAAGCCCTATCAGGCCGTCAATGAATACATTTCCAAATACAGCTACCAGTAACCCTAAAGAAATTGCAAGAACAAATCCGGTAGTAGCCATCTCGGAAGCTTCCTGCTTTTTTCCGGCTCCGAGCATTCTTGAAAGAAAATTCCCGGAACCATGCCCGAACAGGAATCCAAAGGCCTGTATTATCGCCATTACAGGGAAAACGATCCCGACAGCCGCCGTCGCCTGGATGGCAATGTCAGGTATCCTCCCGACAAAATAAGTATCGGCCGTATTATATATACCGGTCACGAGCATGCTGATGACCGTAGGTATGGCAAGCTCCCTTATCAGCCTCGGCACCGGTGTTTCAGTCATATATGCAAATCTGTTCTTAACAACCTTCAAAACTATTTTCCTCTATACACAACTCATTCCTTTCAATACTAACACAAAGTTTAACAATTTTCAATACAATATGAAAAAAAGCGACAGAAAAAAAAGTAGTTGACAAAACTAACGGTCGGTAGTATAATCACTACCATACAGAAGTTTTGTATTGGAGAATGATCATGACCAGAAAAGAAGAAATTATTTTTGCAACATTGGAACTTGCATCAGAGTACGGCTTAAGAGCAATCTCTCTGTCGCAGATAGCTGACAGGATCGGTATAAAGAAGCCCTCGCTGTACAATCATTTCAAGTCAAAGGATGAAATAGTAAACGAAATGTACGCTTTCCTACGTGAGAAGGCGCAGAAAAACAGTAATGTCCAAGTCGTAGGCGAGGAGTTTTTTAAGAACGGGAGCCTCGAAGAAATCCTTAATGCATGCCTCACAAGCTATATAAGCTTTTTATCCGATGGAAACATGCTCAAGTTCTTTAAGGTACTGTATTCCGAAAGATCCACCTCTCCCACGGCCGCACAGATCATGCTTGAAGAAACGGACCGTATGACAGGGAGCATTAAAAACCTGTTTTATGCACTCGTTGTCCACGGAAAGATGAAAAATGAAAGCCTTGACATCGCCGCGATGTCATACGCCCTGACGATCCACTCTCTTATCGATCGTCATATGGATATGATCACAGCGGGCATAGAACAGCTTCCCGATAAAGCTGCTGTCCCGGAGGATCTCCAAAAATACAACAAATGGTTCTGCAAACAAATGGAGGTACGAAATGAATAAAGAATTCTCAATTGAAAAAGATAAAATGATAAACGAAATGAAGATATGGATCATGGTAAGCGCCATTTTGGCGGTAGTGTTTTATCTGCTTCATGATATAATCGGAGCCATAAACTACCCCGGATACAAGTGGACGGAACAGGCTGTCAGTGACCTTACCGCAGTGGATGCTCCGTCCCGGGGCATCGCCAACAGCTTAACAAAAATCCATGGTATCTTTTGCTGTCTCTGTTATGCGTTCATATGCGTACTTGCCAAAAGTCAGCGTAAAGCCATGAAAACCGGTCTTTATCTTCTTACCGCAATGCATGCAACATCAGCAATCGGTTACTCTCTGTTTCCCCTGACTTCAAGCGGATACGACGGAACCGTACAGTCATTCATACATGTTTACGTGCTTACGGCTGTCGTTGTCCTCCTTTCGATCAGTTCCATGACACTTATCGCGATAGGTTGCTTTAAGGATAACAGGAAGGCCCTCGGGATAACAACCATAGTTGCTCTTGTCCTTATGGCTTCGGGCCCCATATGCATGGTTCTGCCCAAAGAGGTTTTCGGAATATTTGAGCGTTTCAGTACTTACAGCGCTGTAGTATTCTCCGGGATATTGGGCGTGTTTTTATACAAAGATACCGGACTTAAAAGCAAACTCGCTTAAAGCGCCCGTTCACCAAAAAGGACTGCCGATTCATACGGCAGTCCTTTTTAATGTTATTAGCAATCGCTGCTAAACTTATTCATTTTGGTCAAAGTCACCTCGAAAACGCCTTCAGCGTTTCCTCGGTAACAAAACGATGCTCCGCATCTCATTTCAGTCGGGGCTTGAACCCCGCCTGAAACGAAGATCTCCCCCCCACCTTCGCTACGC
>JAEEVO010000027.1 GCA_016290905.1 Lachnospiraceae bacterium
CCACCTCTTAGCGTAGCGAAGGTGGGGGGAGATCTTCGTTTCAGGCGGGGTTCAAGCCCCGACTGAAATGAGATGCGGAGCATCGTTTTGTTACCGAGGAAACGCTGAAGGCGTTTTCGAGGTGACTTTGACTTGAAGATGTTCAGCCTATACGGGGCAGAAGGGGATCCTTAAAAGTGGAAGAACATTGAAAATATGAACAGGTTCTGTGAGGATCTTATTAACTTCGCAAACGGACGTCCTCTTGTTCATCTGGTTGACCGGAAACTTGGGTATTAAGCTTTTCGTAAAACATAATAATTTAACGAGGTGACACAAACATATGGGTTATATATCTGAGCTGAGAAAGAAAGTAGGACATGCCCCCTTAATGGCACCGGCTGCACTGGCGTACGCGGTAATAACCGGGGCCAGCTCCGGAATCGGGGCGGAATTTGCCAAACAGCTTGCGGCACATGGATACAATTTGATCCTTGTAGCAAGACGTAAGGAAAGACTGATAAAAACAGCAAGGTACCTTTCGAAAAAATTTAAAGTAAAATGTACTGTACTGGTAAAGGATCTTTCAAAGCGCGAAGAATGCGAATCGTTATTTGAAGAAATAAAGGATTATGATATCGAAGTCTTTATCAATAATGCCGGCTTTGGAGTCTTTGGGGCTTTTGCGGATACAGCACTAGATAGTGAGATGGATATGATATCCGTAAATGTTTCGGCTGTGCATATCTTAACTAAAAAAATGGTGAAATACTTCGGGGATAAGAACAAAGGATATCTGCTGAATGTAGCCTCCTCTGCGGGACTTTTGCCGGCAGGTCCCTATATGTCAGCATATTATGCCACGAAAGCTTATGTTGTAAGCCTTACAAAAGGCATAGCGGAAGAGCTTAGGGAAGAAAATAAAAATGTATATGTAGGGGCACTTTGCCCGGGACCGGTTGAAACTGAGTTTAATTCAGTGGCGGGAGTGTCCTTCGGATCAAAAGGCATTTCTGCAAAAGAATGTGCAAAAACAGCTGTTGATTCTATGTTTAAGCGCAAGAAGATCATAGTACCGGGAAGAATCCTAAAACTCGGGACCTATGCCGCAAAATTTGTTCCCGAGAGTTTGCTTTTAAAGTTTGTGTCAAAGTTTAAAAAAGTAAAAAACAGGGGCTAAAAAAGAAACCATATGTCATTTTCGGCATATGGTTTCGCTGTTAATTTCTTAATTTTATTCTTCCACCGGGAAGTAAACCTGGTATCTTTCGTACCCGATGTTCTTTAACGGGACAAACCTGATCCCGATGTCCTGGAAACGGGTTTTAAACGTGTCTTTCCATGATCCCCATTCACGTTCGTTATCGTGAGTTAAGAGTTCGTTGATCTCATGGCCTTTTAAGTGAAGCGTACGTTCGGCGTCTGATAATCCGGCGAGTACTATGGGACCGTATGAGAATGCAAACATGTTCTCGGAGACTTCAAGCTTTGTTGCGTAAATATCAAGAGGAAGGGATAAGCATATCTCGTCGTTGTTTTTGAAAAGTCTCTTAAGTCTTATAAAGCCACCGTCTACAAGCTCCTCGGTATTTACAATTTCGCCGTTTATCATAAGCTCTGCGGGTCTTTTAAGCCATTTGGGAAGTCGCAGGCAAAGAGTAAACTCTTTTTCACTGTCTGTTACTACTCTGAAGCACTGCTTCATGACGTCGGGCTGATGGGGGTAAATATGTGTGTTATCGCCCAGGGACTGGAGTGCGGACGAGGTGCTTGATGTATGGAAGCTTCCGCTTAAAGTATCCCTGCGCTGTTCCAAGGTGACCTTTGTTCCGCCAATATCAAATACAGCTTTGCTTGAAGCATAGACTCCGGTATAAATACAAGCGTCATCAAGATAATAGAGATATCTGTTATGAGCAGCGTTGGCTTGTACAAGTGTTCCGTGGCAGCAGAAGAAATCGGAAAACTTCTTGCCCCAGCCCTTTCTTAGCCCCGCGGACATCGGAAGGAAATATGTGATGAGTCCGTCCTCAGGAAACTCTGCCGTCTGTCCGTTGGCATGGCCGCCTCTGAAATAGCCCTGCGCCATGATGCCGTTGTAGAGGTTTTGTTCGATATAATCAAGGAATTTAGCCTCTTTGGTCCACTTAAAGAGAATGTCGGCAAGACGGATCATGTTGTAGACGGTACAATGCTCCTGGTTTTTGTCTCCCAGACGCTCTGCCATGGATCTTAAGGGAGTCCAGATCTCACCGCAGGTCTGACCGCCTGTTACAAAGGTTCCTCTCTTTGTAACTGCCATTTCCCAGTATTTAAGGGCAATATTTTTGTAACGTTCTTTCCCTGTTACCTCGTAAACCCTTGCGGCACCGATTGCTTCGGGGATGGTGGTGTTTGCATGCATGTTGGTAAGAACGTCAACATCCTCCAAGAGTTTATCAAACAGTCTGTGTCTGTCATAGCGGTCTATGAGCTCAAGGAACATCTCGTCTTTTGTAAATTCGTAAAGGTCGGCCCATACCTCAAGCATGCCGCCGGTTTCGAAATCTAGGATGTTGTCCATCTCTTCGCGGCTTTTATCATTTGTATAATCATAGAACCATTTCGCAAATGAAACTGCGACGTCAAGAGCCTCTTTATTGTTCATGTAGCGGTATACGTCGCAAAGTCCCATAAAGGTCTTGTGGACATTGTAGTGGGGCGCCCATACCTGCTTGCCCCTTGCGATCCAGTGGAAGTATTTTTCGGGGATTGATGCAGCCCAAAGACCACCGTTTTCAATCTGGCAGCGCTTAAGCTCGTGAACTATGTGATTTGCCTTGGCGAGCAGTTCCTCGTCGCCGTTCTCGTTAAACCTAAGAGCGCATGCGCTTAAGTAATGTCCGAGAAAATGGCCGCGCAGCTGACAGGACGGGTCTTCCCATCCGGTATGAGCCATATATTTGCTTCCGAAATTCTGATTGATCCCGGCTTCCTGATAAAAGTTCTGCAGCAGCGCAGGTGATTTCAGTTCCTCAAGATAACTTCTGTTGTCACGTTCTTTGGCGAGAAGTTCGCCGTCCCTTAATTCTACATCTTTCCCGAGTACAGATTTCATGCGTAAGGCCTCCTTGATCCTGTTGAGATTGACTTTTGTGTCTCCGAATGATATGATAATTATAGTATAGTCGCATCTGAACTAAATGGAATGGCATATATATGCTTAAAAATATAAAATAGTCGCAAATCGAGGAGCGTGAAATGGACGGGATAAAGGACAACAGGATAAAGCTGTATACCGATGTGCTACCTATGGTAAGTCTGTGCGGATATTTAAGCACGGACTCCGGCTTTGTTCATCCGGACAGAGTCCTGGATGTAAACGTACTTTTGTACGTTGAAGAGGGAAGCTTTCATATATTTGAGGAAGAAGAAGAGTTTACGGTGGAACCCGGGATGATGGTGTTTTTAAAGCAGGGGCTGCACCACTTTGGGGATATAAAGTGTCCCAAAGGCACAAAGTGGTTCTTCGTACATTTTAACTTGAACGAAGAGGGGAGCGGCAGGGAGCTTGTGCCTTATGAACGGTTTGTTTTTCCGGAAGCGGATCCTGACAGGAAGAGGACTTATCGTTTTTTGCCAAAGACATTTCGTATAGAGAAAAACAGCAGGATATTTTCCCGGTTCATGACGCTTGAAAAGATGTTTGAATCAAGGGATTATAGCGCAAATCTGAATCTGAATTCGTATCTGTATGAGATCCTTACGGATATATATGAGCAGTCGATCTCGGACCGGCATGTTGACGGGAAATGGGAGAAGGCGCTGAAAATGATGTCTTTCCTTGATGAACATACGGATAGCCCGTTTGATTCGGAGGGCCTTGAAGAATTTATGGGTCTTACTTTTAAGCATTTAAACCTCTTGTTCAAGCAGACGACCGGAACAACTCTGTGGAAATATCATTCGAATGTACGGATGGAAAAGGCAAGGCAGCTGCTTACGGCAACCGCTCTTTCCATAGGGGAGATAAGTGACAGCCTAAGATTCGAATCGCCGTATTACTTTTGCAATGCCTTTAAAAAACATACGGGAGTTGCGCCGTCAAGGTACAGGAAAGAAAATGTGATCTGAGGCTTTTTCGTTAAAAAACCTTGTTGACATAGTTTTATGAAAGTTTTAAAATGATGCCAGGGACAAAAGTCCGAAAATTCGTTGAGCTTACTTGAACAGGCTTTGGGATTTAAAGGTTTTTGTTATGCAAAAGGGGAGGATCGTATGCAGGAATTACTTGACAGAAAAAAAGGTCTTCACAGAAAAATACTTATAGTAGATGATGAGTTTATAGAGCGTGAAATGCTTGGAAACATGCTTAATTCTATATATGAGGTCGAATACGCCGAAAACGGTGCGCTGGCACTTGACACCATACGGCGGGAAAAGAATAAGCTGTCACTGATAATCCTTGATCTGCATATGCCGGAGCTTGACGGATACGCTCTTCTTGAGATACTGCATTCAGATCCGGAACTCAGGCGTATACCGGTCATAGTCCTGACCGCTGAAAAAGAGGCGGAAGTAAAAAGCCTTAAGCTCGGAGCTGCCGATTTTATCACAAAGCCGTATGAAGTCCCGGAGGTAGTACAGGCAAGAGTCGGGCATTCCATAGAGCTTGCCGAGAACAGCGTGATCATCCATGAAACGGAAAGAGATGAGCTTACCGGACTTTTCCATAAGGAATTCTTCTTTGAATACGGCAGGATTCTTGACGATCAGAACGAGAACATGCCGATGGATGCCGTTGTTATCGATGTCAACCGTTTCCATCTGATAAATGAATTGTACGGAAGGGATTTCGGCGATAATGTGCTTAAAACTCTCGGAAAGAGCATACATGAGTTTGTAAACTTGAACGGAGGTCTTGCGTGCAGAAGCGACAGTAATTGCTTCTATATATATATTCCGCATCAGGATGGGCTCAAGGAACTTCTTCCCGTGCAGATAGAAAAACTGAACGGAGTTTTTACGGAACCGAAGATATATTTAAGGGTCGGAGCTTATTCGGATGACGGAAGCAGGATGGATATGGAGCGCCGTTTTGACTGTGCGAGGCTTGCTTGCAGCCGTCTGAACAAAAGCTATGAAACAAGCTACGGGTTTTACAGCGCGGAGCTTCATGATATAGAGCTTCACAGTGAACAGCTCATAAACGATATGGATAAGGCACTTGCCGAGAAACAGTTCAAGGTATATTTCCAGCCGAAATATAACATTGAGGGTGACAAGCCTTATCTGTGCAGTGCCGAAGCGCTTATCCGCTGGTTCCATCCGGTATACGGCATGATAAGCCCCGGAGAGTTTATCTCTCTGTTCGAGGACAAAGGTCTTATCAATAAGCTTGACAGATATGTTTGGAATGAAGCGGCATCTCAGATAAAGAAATGGAAGGATAAATACGGAGTAACTATCCCTGTATCGGTAAATGTATCAAGAGTGGACATATTTGATCCCCTGCTGGGTGATATGATAAATGACATAGTTACGGATAACGGGATAAAACCGCAGGATCTGCTGCTTGAGATCACTGAGTCGGCATATACGGACAATTCACAGCAGATAATCGATACTGTAACGGCTCTCAGGAACAGAGGCTTTAAAATAGAGATGGATGATTTCGGAAGCGGATATTCTTCTTTGAACATGCTGACATCCCTTCCCATAGATGCTCTGAAGCTTGACATGAAATTCATCCGGAATATATGTGAGAACAAAAAGGATTTCAGCCTTGTAGAGATCATGATAAAGATAGCCGATCTGCTGGAAGTCCCGATAATCGCGGAGGGCGTGGAAACAAAGAAACAGATGGAGCTCTTGAAGAGTATAGGCTGTGAAATTATACAGGGCTATTATTTCTCAAAGCCTGTACCGCCTGAGGATTTTGAGAAATTTATTTCAGGCAGCGGGATGGCTGCAGCGTCTTTAACTTAGTAACTGTTTGTCACCATGAGTGGTGATCTGTAACCTTAAGCGATGATTTGTTATCCTGAGCGTCGATTTATCATCCTGAGCGTCGATTTGTCATCCTGAGCGTTAGCGAAGGATCTTATTACATAAGCCTTAAAGATTCTTCGCTTCGCTCAGAATGACACTACTTGATAACATTAGAACGGTTCCAATAGAATTGGTGCGCTTATAAGGTTTGGAATTTTTGAAAAGGAGAAAAGCATATGATTTCTGTGGAGAAACTTAAAAGTTTAGGGGTAAATGTGGAAGAAGGGCTTGCCCGCTGCATGAACAAAGAGGATTTTTATCTTATGCTCGTGAATAAGGCTTTGGCTGATAATAAGCTTGAACTGTTGGAACAGCAGATAAAGAATAAGGATCTTGACGGAGCGTTTGAGACGGCGCATGCATTAAAAGGTATGTATGCCAATCTGTCGTTGGATCCCGTTACAAAGCCTGTGGTAGAGATCACGGAACTCTTACGCGGCAGGAATGACGTTGATTATACCGCTCTTATAACAGAAGCGAAATCACAGTTTACAAAGCTTAAAGAACTGTAAGTGCAGGAGGTTCCAAATGGGATATAAAAAGCTGCTGATAGTGGATGATTCCGAAATAGACCGCAAGATTTTAAAGAATATTCTCGACATAGATTTTTTGGTGTTTGAGGCCGAAAACGGTTATAAGGGACTGGAAATGATGATGGAGAAGCATAAGGAACTGGATGGGATACTCTTAGATCTCCATATGCCGGTACTGGACGGATTCCATGTTCTGGAATTGATGAGGGAAAAAGCTCTTTATGACATTCCCGTCATCATTATTACCGCGGAGAGCACCGAAAAGAATCTGATGAAAACAGTAAACTATAACATTAGGGATTTTATATGTAAGCCTTTTGAGCCGGAGGTTATCAGAAACAGGCTGAGGGCGTTGTTCCTTATCCCGTGGAGATGAGGATAAATTTCGTTTGCGGATTTGAGTTTTTTGTGATATAATAACCATAGCCGTTCAGATCGGCAAAACTAAAGAAAAGAGGAGACTAAAGTGAAAAAATTAATGCTTTTGCTTATGCTGGTGATAGGAGTTTTGGGACTCACCGCCTGCACTGTTGAGACCGAAATGACCATAAACAATGACGGAACATATACCGGCACGACCGTCAGCTATATGGGCCTGGATGATCTGAAGTATATGATCGATATTCTGCCTGCCGAGACATTCGGAACAGATGAAACGACCCTGGCATTTATTAAAAACATCAAAACGGATGCTGAATTTGAGGAGCTGATCAAGGCATCCGGGGCAGAACTGAAGTCAAAGGTTTTTGACGGAAAGAAATGTTATGCTGAGAAAGATTCCGCAGTACCTATTGAGGGAACCTACACACAAGAAGCCGGATACACCATCAGTGCAACCTGCTTTGAGTACAACTTCAATGTTAAGAATTATATTAATTCCATGATGGAAAGCTACGGTATAGAATCAGGTGATGCTGAGGTTGTTAATGCTCTTATTAAAAACATCAACATGATTCTGACGATACATATGCCTTCAGAGATCACGTCAACAAACGGAACACTTTCGAAGGATAAGAAGACCGTAACCTTTAAATATGGCTTAACCGGCGATAATATTGTTCTTTATGCATACACCGAGGGCGGCAAGCAGGGCAGCGGTACCATCAGCCTTAATACCGGAGATAACGGATATACCACAAAGAAGAGCGTAAATATCATTGCTTCCGATAAGATCACATCTGTTATCGTTAACGGCGAGAAGGTAAAAGCAGCCAGCAAGGTGTTTCTCGGCAAGGACGGCGTATATAACATTAAAGTCGCAACCGCTAACGGTGAGCAGGAGTTTGTGGTTACAAAGGACGCAAAGAAGCCCCGTGTAAAGGGCGTTTCCAACGGTACTACATACAACAAGGCTGTTAAGATCAAGTTCTCGGATGCAACTTCAGGTGTTAAGTCCGCTACACTTAACGGCAAGGCTGTCAAGTCGGGCAAGAAGGTTAAGTCGGCAGGCAAGTATACTCTGGTTGTTACCGACAATGCAGGAAACAAGACAACGGTAGAGTTTGAGATCAAGAAATAATCTTTTCTGATCGGAAACGGAGAATGCCATGAATAAGGTTGTTACCATCAGCAGACAATACAGCAGCGGCGGACGTGAGATAGGAAAAAAGCTCGCTGAGCTTTGGAATGTGCCTTTTTATGACAACGAGCTCATAACCAGGGCAGCAAAGGAGAGCGGATATGCCGTTGAGGCATTTGAGAGAGCCGAAAGCAGGGCTACGAGCAGTTTGCTTTATTCCATAGCAAGAGGCATGGTTACTTCCGGGAATATCCATACTACATTCAACAGTCTTTCTCTCGATGACAGACTGTATATGGCTCAGGCTGATATAATAAGGAAGATAGCCGACGAAGGACCTTGCGTCATAGTGGGCAGGTGTGCCGATTATATATTAAGGAAGAGAACCGATTTGGTAAATATCTTCGTCATGGCAGATATGCCTTTCAGGATTGAAAGAGCTCAGAGGATTGACGGCATGCCGTCCGAAAAGATAGAAGAAAACATCATTAAGATGGACAAGCGGCGCTATAATTATTACAATTTCCATACAGGAGAAAAGTGGGGAAAAGCAGAGAATTATTCTCTGTGCCTGAACAGTAGCCGGGTGGGGATAGATAAAGCCGTGGAATGTATAAAAACCTACGTTGAAGCAGTAGAGACGCAGTAAATACGAAGTAATGAAAAGGGTGTATGGAACTTCATACATCCTTTTTTTGTGCGATAAGCGAATGCCCTCGGTGCAAGCTAGCTTGCAAACTCTAGCTTGCAAACTGAGGGAAAATTTGGAACCGCGACTGATTTTGCCTCGTCAAATAGGAGAAACGTAATTTTTGAAAAAAGATTTTTCGTTAGTCACGTAATAGTCACTTTAGATACTTATAGTTTTTTGTGGTATGAAAAAAATAAGGAACAAGATCGTTTTTGCATGGAGACTTAAACATGGAAAAAGAGAGAAAAACAGTTATAGAGGTTAAGGACGCAAAGAAGGTCTACCGGATGGGACAGGAAAAGATAAAAGCCGTGGACGGAGTGAGCTTTACGGTCGATGAGGGTGAGTTCTGCTGCCTGCTCGGTACTTCCGGTTCGGGAAAATCGACGCTTCTTAACCTGATGGCAGGGATAGAAAAGCTGACAAAGGGCGAGATACTGATAAAGGGTCAGTCGGTCGGAAAGATGAGCGAGAACAAGCTTGCCAAATTCCGACAGGAGAATCTGGGATTTGTATTTCAGAGCTATAACCTGATAGGGTCGATGACAGCGCTGGAAAATGTCGAGTTCCCGCTGGTATTTAAGCGGGTGCCTGCAAAAAAGAGACATAAGATGGCCGTGGAGATGCTGAAGGCGGTAGGCCTTAAGGGAAGAATGCGGCATAAGCCGAAAGAGATGAGCGGCGGCCAGCAGCAGCGAGTCGGCATAGCGAGGGCGTTTGTCGCAAGACCTGCAATAGTTTTTGCGGATGAGCCTACCGGAAACCTTGATTCCCATACGACCCTGGAAGTAATGGACATGCTGAAAGCAATGGCCAAGAAGAATAACCAGACGGTCGTCATGGTTACGCATGACAGAAAACTGACGGATTACGCCGATAAGATAATAAATATTCTGGACGGTAAGATAGAGAGCATAGAGGTCCGGGAAAATTCATATGAGCCTGAGATTGAGGAGCCTGCATGTACAGAGGCTCAGGAGCAGCCGGTGCAAGAGACGGATATTGAAAACAATGTGGTAGGAAATGATCCGACTGTGGAGACGGATATTGAGAACATCGTGGAAGAAAATGATGCGATTACAGAGCCTGATATCGAAAATACAGGATACAAGAGAAAACACCGAGCAGAGATTGATTTCGGAAATATGGAGAAATCTGCAACAGGGATCGATCTTGAATATGAAGCAAGAAAACTGGATGAAGCAGCCCAAAAATTGATAGATGAAGAAAAGGAAGGTAGAGAAAATGAGACGAAATAAGGTACTATCAAAGGTAACGGCATTACTTTTAATGGCTATTATGGTAACGGCGCTGTTCAACGGAGTTGGCGCCAAGGCAGCAGGAAATCTTTTGATCCCGGCAAAGCCTACGGGAAAGTTTGATTTCGAGATCGAGCCGGGTCAGACTAGTCATGTTGTTATACCTGTAAAGTTAACTGGAATAGCAACTACAAAACTAGAACTTTTTTCTTTGAGTGGTGATTCTTTAAATTCTGATTTGAAGATTTTCAATATAAAGATAACTTCGACAGATGGTACAACAGAGTCCGAAGTAACAGAACTCAAAGGTGATTCAATATATAATCTTCAATTTGATGTAACCGCCGCAGAAACTCTTAAGATAGGTTATAATACAATATCTTTCAAAGTAAAAGGCATATATTACAGAGACGTTACGAGAGAACGAGATTATAAGGACTTTCCAGATGAGTTTTCGGAATATGGTCCCATTGTTTTAACAGACGAAGATTTGATAACCCTTACATCATATACAGCTACCGAACTTAAGCCTATAGAGATCATTATTGATAATGTAATATATACCGAGTCTGAGGTTTACCCCGGAAACAGCTTTACTATGAAGGTTAAGCTTAAAAACGCCGGAGAGAGACCTGCTTTAAACACATATTTAAGCATGGATTTTCGTGACAGCGACATAATTCCTACATATACCGTTGAAAACATTAAAGTGGGTTCAATCGGTGCAGGAGAAACGAAAAACGTAGATTTAAAGGTAAAAGTATTAGATACCGCAGGGGCTAAGAACTGCATGTTGACAGCAGATATAACATGTAAGGATTCTTCGGGAGAAAATTATACTTTTGCAAAGAATATCTATATAACCATCAACAAAGGTAAGGATGAGCAGGTAAAGAAAGGTGCTCCCGTCATTTCCCTTTCCACTTCGGATAATTACAAGATTCTTACTCCCGATACTGAAGATAATATTAAGGTAGTGGTTAAAAACACCGGTGAGTCGGATGCAAAGGATGTGCGCATTTCCGTTAATTCGGGACTTGACGCTTCTGCAGGACTTACAAGAGGTTATACCAGCGACTCCATCTCTGCCGGAGACATAAAGGCTGGCGAGTCAAAGACCGTAACTATTCCCATCAGGGTTGCAAAGGGCTTTGCTCCCGGACTTTATGAGATCCAGATGTCTGCAACATATAAGGATCAGAGCAATAACGAGAAGACTTCCGGTAACCTTACCATGTATGTAAAAGGTACGGAGAAGAAGGAGACAACGGTAAAGAGCGATATTTCACTCAGTACCGAGAACAACTATTCGGCTCTTAAGCCCGATACAGAGAGCAATCTTATAGTAATCGTAAAGAATAACGGCCAGACCGACGTTACAAATGTTAAGGTAAATGTTATTTCCGGACTTGAGACTTCCATCGGTCTTACCAAGGGTTATACAACGGACGGCATAAAGGTCGGAAAGCTTAAGACGGGCGAGTCAAAGAAGGTTAAGGTTCCGGTAAGGACTTCTAAGAGCTTTGCTCCGGGACTATATGAGATCCAGATGAATGCCACCTATACCGATTCTCAGAGTGCGGATAAGACTTCTTCAGTCATGACCATGTACGTAAAAGGACCGGATGAGAAGGAAGAAAAAGATCCCGAAATAAAGCATGGCAGCGTTTCAATAGGAAATGTTTCACAGTCTCCCGAGAATCCCAAGGCAGGCGAGGAGGTTACGGTAAGCTTTGATGTCATAAATGACGGAAATGCTTCTATTACCAACGTAAAGGTTTCGGCTACAGGACTTTCCTCCAGCACTTTTGAGCCCGTAAGCTCAGAGCCCTACAAGAAGGTCAGCTCCATCGGCGCAGGCTCGAGGGCAAGGGTTTCCCTGACCTTAAAGGTAGGAAAGGATATCCCCGAGGGCTTTAATACACTTAATGTTGCATGCGAATACAGTGATGCATCGGGTGCTACTTCCTCTGAAACAGCAGGCCTATATATCCTTAATGTTGAAAATGAACTGAGAGGCGGCGGAAATCAGAAAAACAGCAGACCTAAGCTGATCATTAACAGATATTCCGCAGAACCTGTTGTCGATCCCGAAGAGCTTGAAATGTCGGAAGATCCCGACAAGCTGATGCATGAGCTTAAGGCAGGTAAGACATTTACATTCAACTATACTTTGATAAACACACATGCGACCAAGGCCGCTAAGAATATAAAGATAACGATTGAGCAGGCAGAGGGTGTATTTGCTCCTACGGAAGGCTCGAATATTTTCTATATCGATCAGATAGCTGCGGGAGAGAGCTCTGATCAGACCGTTATGTTAAAGACAAGAAGCGATGTCGCTACAGGTGATTATGCTGTATCCATCAGGGTAGAGTACGAATATGACGATATGAGTGAGGCTGACGCGGAGCGCGGCGGTGTTGTTGATGAAAATACCATCAAGCTTCATGCGACCGAGAATTACAGGCCGGAGATAGAGAATATCTATATTGATGCTTCTGAAGGCGTTATGGTCGGAATGCCCTGTGACTTAAGCTTTGAGTTCTACAATATGGGCAAGTCAACACTCGGAAATGTATATGTTACAATAGAGGGTGACTTTATGCTTGCCAATAATGCAAGCAAAACCTATGTCGGTGCGGTTGCGGGATACGGTCAGGAGTATGTGAATCCACAGATCATTCCTCTGGTTTCGGGCGAAGCAATAGGTTATGTTGTGGTTCACTTTGAGGACAGTAACGGTGACGAACAGACAAAGGAGGCTCAGTTTACCGCATATGTTATGGGCGGCGACGGCGATATGGACTATATCGATTACGGTGACTACGGAAACATGAGCGGCGGATACTACGGCTTCGATGATTTTGAAGGCGGATTTGACGGAACTGAAGACGGTGAGTTTGAAAACGGAGAGGACGGAGAAGAGACAAAGATAATCGGTCTTCCCGTATGGCTGTTTGTCACTATATGTGTTACCCTGGGGATTGTAATAATCGTCATAGTAGTTGTTATTGTAGTAAAGAAGCATAAAAAAGCATTACTGGATGAGGATGATGAATAATGAGATTTGTTGACCTTGTAAAAATGGGTTTCAGAAACCTGTTCAGACGAAAGGCCAGAACGGCGCTGACGATCATCGGCGTAATAATAGGCACCATTTCCATAGTAGTCATGATCTCTATCGGTATCGGGATGAACAGAAGCTTCGAACAGTCCGTTCTGGAAAACGGCAGCATGACTATAATAAACATCAGTAAGTATCAGTATTACGAGGATGAGAACGGAAACTGGAAGGAGAACAAACAGGAACTGAACGATCAGACCCTTGAACAGATAAAGGCCATAGAACATGTGAAATGCGTATCTCCACAGATATACGGGGATGCCCAGCTTTTGGCGAAGAAAAAATATACATCGTATATGAGTCTTATGGTAATGGATCTTGACTGTTATGAGGATTTCGGGTATCCCGTTCTTGCGGACGGGACTTATCCGAACAGCGAGAATTCGCAGGACAGGATATATGTCGGTTCGCAGATGTATCTTAATTTCGGGTATTATAACGGATCGAGGTACATGACCAAGGATATAGATCTTGAGAAAGACAAGGTCGAGCTGCAGTTTCAGGGTTATGAACCCGATCCGAAGAAAAGGGCTTTTTCCTACGAGCTTGAAAATGTTGTGATGATACCTCAGTCGGAATCGGGATATTCCATGACGGATTATTATGCGTTCATGGATATTGAGATGTACCGCAAGCTTTATACAAAGTATGCCAATACACTGAAATTCTCCGAAAGGAAGAAAGCACTGGAACACCTTAACCAGTATGAACAGGTCGTTATAAACGTCGATAATATGAACAATGTCACGGAGGTTCAGGAAGAGCTTGAGAAGCTCGGTTTTAAGTCGGAAAGTGAGATGCAGTACATCAAGCCCATGCAGGATACCGCGAAGATGCTCGAGATAATCCTCGGTGCCATCGGCGGCGTGGCCATGCTCGTATCGGCGATCAACATCGCAAATACTATGATCATGTCCATATATGAAAGAACCCGTGAGATAGGTATCATGAAGGTTCTCGGATGTAAGGTCGGAGATGTTAAGAAACTTTTCTTATTTGAGGCTGGACTTATGGGCTTCATCGGTGGTACAATAGGAGTAGGATTAAGTTATCTTGTCTCGTGGCTGATGAACAAATACGGAGGCGATCTGTTCTCGGGGCTTATGGGAGGAGGTATGTACTATGAGACGACGAGCGAAGCTCCCATGTCGGTCATACCCTTCTGGCTGCCTTTCTTTGCAGCAGGCTTCGGTATACTCGTCGGACTTATTTCCGGATTTTTCCCGGCACTCAGAGCTACGAGGATTTCGGCTATTGAGGCGATGAAGAATGAATAATTTTAAGCTTTTTAAAAAAGCAGATCTGTTGATTGCATTAATCCTGGTGCTGATTGCGGCAGCAGGATTTTTTGCATTTCGGTTTGTAAATGATGAAGAAGGAAATTCCGTAAAGGTTACGGTTGACGGTGAAGTTTTCGGAAGCTTCAGCCTTTCGGGACCGGAAAGAACCATAGAAATCCCTGTAAAAAACGGTATTTGCAGGCTTTTGGTAAAAGACGGCGCGGCGGATATGACCTACGCCGACTGCCCTAATCAGATATGTGTGCATCATGCTGCGATCACTTCCAAGGGTGAGGCGATAGTCTGCCTGCCGAACCGGGTCGTGGCAGAGATAGAATAGAGGGAGGTGGCGCATGGATAAAAAACGTATCCGCCGGCTGGCACTTGCGGGTATGCTGACGGCAGTAATGTTTATAATAGGATATGTTGAAAGCATGCTTCCCGCGTTTTTTGCGGTACCGGGCATTAAACCCGGCTTTGCGAATATCCCGGTCATGACAGCCATTTTCCTGTTGGACTGGAAGCTTGCGGCGGGGATGTCCTTTGTAAGGATAATGCTTTCCGGTTTTACTTTTACCGGGATGTTTGCGTGCATATACAGTCTGGCGGGAGCGGCTCTTAGTATTACGGTTATGGTATTGCTTAAAAAAACGGGGAAGTTCTCAGTTACCGGCATAAGCATGGCAGGAGGCGTCATGCATAATCTCGGCCAGATATTAGTCGCATGTATTGCAGTAGGAAAAGCGGTGCTCTACTATTTCCCGGTGCTTGTGATAGCTGGGATCGCCGCAGGAGCCGTGACGGGAATAGTTACCGGGGTGGTCATAAAGATACTGCCTTCTTCAGTGGATGTAAAAGGGCAAAAAAACATTGATTTTCGAGAGTAAAGATGATATGCTTAAATGTAGCGGCAAGTTCGGGAATGATGGATTAAGGACTTGCGGATTGTTTGATTTTTAAGGAGGAGAAAGGTGAGAAAGCGAGTTTTGAGTATTGTTGCTTTGGTGGCGCTGCTGATGCTCTTGATACCTGTATCGGAAAATGCAAATGCGGGGATCAAGCTTAACAAGAGCTCGGCAAAGGTAAAGATCGGAGGTACGTATACCCTGCGCCTTAAGGGTGTTGCGGGAACCGTTGTGTGGTCTTCGGATAACGAGGAGATAGCTTCGGTAGATGAAAACGGTGTTGTTTACGGGAAGAAAGCCGGAAAAGCGAATATAACCGCAGAGTTTTTCGGAAATAAATATGTTTGCAAGGTAACCGTTCCGAAGGCAAAGCTTAGTACCAAAAGCATGGAGATAGGTGAAGGAACGTCCTTTGTCCTTACACTTAAAAAAGCTGTCGGAGCCACTTTTTTAAGCCAGAATCCGAATGTAGCAAAGGTAGACGAAGACGGAACGATTTCAGCGGTAAGTATCGGAAATACGACAATAATCGTAAAGGATATAACCGGCAAGAAGTACAAATGTAAGGTTTCGGTCGTATATAATGAGGAGTTTCATAAGCATACGGTCGCATATCGTAAAGGGAAAGACGCAACCTGTACGGAAACAGGACTTACACGCGGAGAATACTGTTCGACATGCGGAGCTGAGCTTGTAAAGCAGGAGGTTATCCCCACAATACCGCATACATATGACGATGACGGCATATGTACCGTCTGCGGGGCAAAGGATCCCAATCATAAGGAACCTCATGTGCATACATATGTAAATATTTCAAAGGAACCGACCTGTACGGAGTCGGGTTTTACCGAGAAGGTTTACTGTCCGGAATGCGGTCTGGTGTTCATTGCACCCAAAGAGATAAAACCTTTGGGACATAACTGGAGTGAGGGATATTGTACGAGATGCGGCATCCCCGAGATCCATGAATATGTCACTATAAAGGGTGTGGCGCCTACCTGTACGGAAGCCGGAAGAACCGACACGATCTATTGTAAGATCTGCGGTGATGTAAAACAGATGTCGGAAGTACTGCAGCCTCTCGGACACGAATATAACGGCGGCGATACCTGTATCAGATGCGGGGCGGACAGGAACGGACATATCCATAAATGGGTCATCCAGAAAAAGGTTGCGGCAACCTGTACGGAGCCGGGACTTACGGAAGGCAAGTACTGTTCAACATGCGGTTATGTCTCATATACACAAGAGTTTACAATGCCTCTCGGACATAATTTCGTTAACGGAAAATGTACCCGATGCGGGAAAAAAGAAAATTCATGAAATTTATCTTGATTTTTTTAAAAGGGTATGATATAATCCGTCCTTGCGATATATTATTTTCCTTGCTTCCGTAAAACCGGAAGCCAGAGACCAGAAGGAGGTGCATGAAACTATGAACAAGTACGAATTAGCGTTAGTTGTCAATGCAAAGATCGAGGATGAGGCCAGGAACGCAGTCGTAGAGTCAGTTAAAGACATGGTTGTCAAGGCTGGCGGACAGAACATCGAAATAGTCGATGGCGGACGCAGAAAACTGGCTTACGAGATTCAGAAAATGTCTGAGGGCTGCTACTATTTCATCCAGTTCGAAGCTGAGCCTACTGCTCCCGCTGAGATCGAACAGAGAGTTCGTATCAAGGAGAACGTGCTTAGATTCTTATGCGTTAGACAGGACGAAGAATAATAGGAGGTCCTAAATGAATAAAGTTATAATGATCGGTAGACTTACTCGTGATCCCGAGATCCGTTACGGACAGGGAGCAAACGGAGTTATGGTCGGTTCGTTCGGTATCGCTGTAGACCGCAGGTTTAAGCGTGAGGGTGAGCCGGATGCAGATTTCTTTGATTGTACTACTTTTGGCAAGCAGGCCGAATTTGTTGAAAAGTATCTTAAGAAGGGGATAAAGATCGTTATCGAAGGTCGTCTTCAGAACGATAATTACACAAACAAGGACGGTCAGAAGGTTTATCGTACACGTATACTTGTTGAGAACCTTGAGTTTGCTGAGAGCAAGGCAGCTTCGGAGAATGCCGGAAATTACGGCGGAGCATCATATCATAACAATCAGCCCGCATCGGCTCCCGCACCCACAGGTGCACAGGACGGTTTTATGGAAATACCCGGCGGACTTGAAGAGGAGTTACCTTTCAATTAAACTGTTGTCGGGCAGATAGATATCTGTCCAGAGTAAAAAGGAGGTAGCGGCAATGCCCTATAATAAGACAAATGGCAAGGAGCAGAACGATAAGGATGCTTCTGTAAAGAAAAAGATAGTTCGCAGAAGGAAAAAGGTTTGTGCTTTCTGTGTAGATAAGACAAGCGGCGGAATCGATTACAAGGATGGAAACAAGCTTAAGAGATACATCTCAGAGCGCGGCAAGATCCTTCCCCGTAGAATTACAGGTACATGCGCAGAGCATCAGAGAGCAATCACTGTTGCTGTTAAGCGTGCACGTCAGCTTGCAATCCTGCCTTATGTTTGCGAATAATAATGTGATCTAAAACCGGTCGGTTATGACCGGTTTTATTTTTTGGGGATTTTTATCAAATGCCTGATAAATATGGTCTTTACATTTTAAAACAACTGTTGTATAATACAGGCATAATTTTTCTTTTATGCGCAGTAATGTTATTGTTTTGTAAAGGAGGAGTAAAGAGATGGATGTTAATGATCTTATGAAGTCGGAGGATTATACCAGGAATTATGATATTCAGGACATCAATGACAATAAACTGATGGGTGTCCTTTCTTATCTGGGGATACTGGTCCTGGTTCCCATATTTGCATCGAGAAATTCGAAGTTTGCCATGTTCCATGCTGAGCAGGGACTGGTACTTTTTATCCTTAGCGTAATAATCGGAGGCGTTTTCGGTGCTTTAAGTGCCATTCCCGTGATAGGTTTTGTTTTCCTTGTTATCCTGTCACTTTTGGAGCTGCCTCTTGTTCTCCTTGCGATCATCGGGATTGTCAATTCCGCAAGCGGACTGGCAAAGCAGCTTCCTCTTATCGGAGCGATAAAGATATTTCATCTCCAGTAATTAAAGGCGAAAGAACATGATATATCAGACATACGGAAAATATGGCAAAAACAGAACAGGGATAGTGAGAAGGGTATTAAGCCTGCTTATTATCTTTGTTCTTTTTTTAGTTTTTTCCGGACCTGAACCCCTTAAGGCCTTTGAGGATGATGCCGATCCCATTGATGAAAGCTGGCCTGTAGGACCGGATACCGCTGGGGACGGCGCGATAGTTATAGATGCCGATACGGGCAGTATTCTTTATGAGAAGAATATTTACGAGAAGTTTTATCCTGCCAGTACCACAAAGATACTGACCACTCTGGTCGCGCTTGAGAACGGACGGCTGGATGATATTCTGACGGTTTCCTATGCTGCCGATAATTACGTTTCGAAGACGAGCAGCCGTATGGGACTTGTCGAGGGTGAGCAGGTAACCGTGGAGCAGGCATTGTACGGTATCATGCTGGAGTCGGGTAATGAAGCTACCTATGCAGTCGGAGAGCATGTTTCAACCTCCATAGCCGGATTCATTAAGCTTATGAACAGGAAGGCCAGGGAGCTGGGCTGTGACAGATCGAATTTCGCGAATTCACACGGACTGCATGATGATTATCATTATACCTGCTGCTATGATATGTCGCTTATCGCAAGAGCCGCATATTATAATGAAGAGTTTATGAAGATTACGGGCACGGCATTTTATAATATGCCCGCAACCAACAAGCATGAGGCAAAGATACTGACAAATCACCACTGGTTCCTTAACGGTACCCAGAAGTATGAATATGCGATAGGCGGAAAGACCGGAGCGACCAATCAGGCGGGCTATGCACTTGTCACATATGCGCGCAAGGATGGAATGAACCTGATAAGCGTTGTCATGCACGCTCCCACATGGTCCCAAGTTTATGAGGATACCAGAAAGATACTTGATTTCTGTTTTGATCATTATTCGAGCTACCGGATGGACGGGCTTGTTGAAGAAAAAGAGACATTTCCTTCCTGCTTTGATAATTTCCAGGAGTTTGAGAATCCGGAAAAATCCCTGATCTCCATCGAGGGTTCGGGTACCGTCATTGTTCCCGAAGGCTTTGATATGACAAAGATCGTAAAGAAGATAAGCTACAATAATGATTTTGAACTGGAAAACGGTGAAAATATAATAGGTAAGGTTGCATATACCTACGGAAGCCGTACTCTGGGTGAAACAGACATATTGCTGAACAATTCCTATACCCCTATCACCGCAAAGGTGTTTAACGAGAGATGGCCGTCATATATGATCCCTGTGGATATCGCATTCAGCGGCGTTGATGAGGAGGCCATGGGAAAACCCGGAGAAAAAGAGGCAAAAGAGCTGCAGCAGAAACGGATCAGGGAAAATGCCATAGCCGTAGGACTTTGCTCGGGCATATCTGTATTTATCGTGGGTGGTATCATAGCAATAATATATAAGAGGAAGAGAAGAAGATGGTAGGCATATTTGATACTCATGCCCATTATGATTCGAGACAGTATTTAGAAGACAGGGAAGAGGTTTTAAAAAGAGTACATGAGACTGTGGGCTGTATTATAAATTCCGGGGCGGATATGAAATCCTCCCATACTTCGCTTGAGCTTGCGGGTAAATATGATTTTATATATGCGTCCGTAGGAGTACATCCCGATTCGGCGGGAGAGCTTGTATTCTGTGAGAAGCGTGATCTCGCAGAGGGCGAAGCGTCTGAGGAAGAGCCGGAATTCATCCCTGAAGAGGACTGCCGGAAAAACAGGGAAGAGCTCGAAAGGCTGTGTGATGAGAAAAAAGCTGTAGCGGTAGGCGAGATAGGACTTGATTATCACTGGAACGTATGGCCGAAGGAAATACAGCAGGGAGCGTTTATATGGCAATGGGAGCTTGCTCTTAAGAAAGATTTGCCGATCGTCATACATTCGAGGGATGCGGCAGAAGATACCCTAAGGATCGTCTGGGAGATGTATGCAAGGAACGGTAAGAAACCGTTAAAGGCCGATATGCACTGCTATTCCTACAGTGTGGAACTTGCCGAAGAATACCTTAAGATGGGGCTTATGTTCGGCATCGGCGGAGTGGTGACCTTTAAGAATTCGAAGAAGCTTAAGGAAGTGGTCGATATGCTTCCTTTGGAGAGGATGCTGCTGGAGACCGACTGTCCGTACATGGCACCGGATCCTTTCAGGGGAAAGAGGAATGATTCCGCGCACTTAAGTCTTGTGGCAGAAAAGATAGCGGAGATTAAGGGAGTCGATGTGAGCAGGGTTTATGAACAGACCCGGGAGAATGCGAGAGGCTTTTTTACTAAGGTAAAATGACGGAGGTGTTTATGGCGACACTCGGAGATCCGAAAAAAACCATAGAGATACTTAACAAATATCATTTTGTGTTTCAGAAGAAATTCGGTCAGAATTTCCTGATAGATACGCATGTGCTTGACAAGATAATAAGAGCCGCGGAAATAACAAAAGAGGACATGGTTCTTGAGATAGGCCCGGGGATAGGGACGCTGACACAGTATCTTTGCGAAAACGCCCGCAAGGTCGTCGCAGTAGAGATAGATAAGATGCTGATCCCGATACTTAAAGAGGATACCCTTGCGGAGTATGATAATGTTGAGGTGATCAATGCCGATATACTAAAGGTAGATCTTAATAAGCTCGTGGAGGAGAAAAATGAGGGAAAGCCTGTAAAGGTTGTGGCAAATCTTCCTTATTATATAACAACTCCGATCGTCATGTCGCTTTTGGAGCAGGATTTTCCCATAAAAAGCATAACGGTCATGGTCCAGAAGGAGGTGGCCGACAGGATGAAGGCCGAACCCGGGACTCCCGATTTCGGCGCTCTGTCATTAGCTGTCCAGTACAGGGCCGATACTTATATAGCGGCAAATGTCCCACCGAACTGTTTCATGCCGAGACCTGCCGTCGGATCGTGCGTCATAAGGCTTGCGAAAAAAGAGGAGCCTCCCGTAAAGGTGATGTCGGAAACGTTAATGTTTAAGATGATAAGGGCGGCGTTTAACCAGAGGAGAAAAACACTTGTAAATGCGATAGCAAATTCCCCGGAGCTTTCATTTTCAAAGGAGGCCGTTACGGCAGCGCTTGTGAAAGCGGGCATAAGAGAGGATGAACGCGGAGAAAAGCTGGGATTAAAGGAATTCGGAGAGCTTTCGGATATATTGTTTCAGCGCATCGGGCAGAAGGGCGAAGGATAAAAAACGATTGACAATAGTGATGTTTTAGTGGTATCATAAACATACTGACTATTATTTTTTTATGCCATATGGCAGAAAGGGGTTTTAAGATGAAAAAAGTAGGTGCATTCCTGTTAACACTGGCACTGGCTTTATGTGCATGCTTGTTTACAGTAGATACAGCTGTAGAGGCAGCAGCTAAGCTCAGTACAAAAAAAGTTACTCTTGAAGTAGGCGCTTCAAAGAAGATCAAGGTTAAGGGCACAAAGAAGAAAGCTACTTGGGCTTCCGATAACACAAAGGTTGCTACCGTTAAGAGCGGTAAGATCACCGCTAAGGCTGAGGGCAGCTGTACAGTTACCGCTAAGGTTGGCAGCAAGACCCTTAAGTGCAGCGTAAAAGTTGTTGCTAAGAGTTCACCTTTTAACACAACTGTTAAGGTTGGTTCCGTTACATTCCCCGCAGTAAAATCATGGACAGCTATGGAAACTGCAGGTGCCAGCGGAGTTGACATGGCTCAGTACAATATTGATAACACCTCATTCATCCTTTTAGAGAGTGTTGATATCCCTGCAGGAGCAATTAAAGCATCAGATATTAACAAGGATAACATCTCTCTTATCGGAGAAATGTTCGTAGACGCCATTGCAACAACTGTCAGTAGTTCGGATGTTAAGATCAGCGTTGTTACAGACGGCGGCGTTTTATACGGCAAGGCTGTTGGAACAGGAAAGTCAAACGGTGTCAGCGTTGCTTATGTTATGTACTACAAGATAACCACAAGCAATTTCATCGTTACAGCAGGCATGCAGCTGGGCACCAAGGTTTCTTCAGATCTTGCAGATATCACATTTGAAGCTTGCAAGCAGGCAAAATAAGACTTGACAATTCCGTCGGTTTGTATTAATATGCATTTCAAGGCTATGAAGGAAAATAGTAAATATGAGGAGTACTTAAGAGAGTGTCCGGGTGGTGCGAGGACATGGCGAGTCATATTGAATACGTTCCGGAGCTGCTTCCTGAAAGAGTTTATCGATTAGGGACAGACGGGTGCGCCCGATATCGCGCTAAAGTGTGATGGCACTTAATGAGGAGTACTTTGTGAAAAGTACTTAAATAGAGGTGGTACCGCGGATTATTCGCCCTCTGTTCCGGATAGTGGACAGAGGGCTTTTTTATGCGATAAGCAGCCTGCTTAAGAGAGCTTGCCTCGATATATCCGGAAATAGATTAGAAATTGATATTTTTGTATGACGTGACAGTGAAAGGAGAAAACATGGGAATTTATGAAGAACTCGTTGAGCGCGGGCTTATCGCTCAGACAACCGATGAGGCACAGATAAGAAATCTGGTCAACAACGGAAAAGCTACATTTTATATCGGTTTTGACTGTACGGCAGACAGTCTTACGGCCGGACATTTCATGGCACTTACTCTTATGAAGAGACTTCAGCAGGCAGGTAATAAGCCGATAGCGCTTATCGGCGGCGGCACTACCATGATCGGTGACCCTTCCGGCAGAAGCGATATGAGAAAGATGTTGACAAGAGAAGACATCGATCACAACGCAGAGTGCTTTAAGAAGCAGATGGAGAGCTTTATCGATTTTTCGGACGACAAGGCTCTGATGGTAAATAATGCCGACTGGCTTATGAACCTGAATTACATTGAGCTTTTAAGAGAGGTGGGAGCATGCTTCTCGGTAAATAACATGCTCAGGGCAGAGTGCTACAAGCAGCGTATGGAGAAAGGACTTTCGTTCTTAGAGTTTAACTACATGATCATGCAGTCCTACGATTTTTACTACATGTTCCAGAAGTACAACTGCAATCTGGAGTTCGGCGGCGATGATCAGTGGAGCAATATGCTTGGCGGTACGGAGCTGATCAGAAGAAAGCTCGGCAAGGACGCTCATGCAATGACCATTACCCTTCTTACCGACTCAAACGGAAACAAGATGGGAAAGACCGCAGGTAATGCGGTATGGCTTGATCCCAACAAGACATCTCCTTTTGAATTTTACCAGTACTGGAGAAATATCGGGGATGCGGATGTGGATAAATGTATCAAGATGCTTACCTTCATTCCCATGGAGCAGATCCGTGAGATCGAGAAGTGGGATGCATCCCGTATCAATGAGAAAAAGATGCTGCTTGCACATGAGCTTACAGAACTCGTACACGGAAAGGAAGAGGCTGATAAGGCAGAGGCAACCGCAAAGGCACTTTTCGCAGGCGGCGGAGATGACGCAAATATGCCTACCACCACACTGGACGCAGCAGAGATCCCCGAGGACGGTATCGGTATAATTGACCTTATGAGCAAGTGCGGCCTTATCCCTTCAAAGGGCGAGGGCAGAAGGCTTGTTGAACAGGGTGGAGTAAGCGTTGACGGAGAGAAGATCCCTTCGTTCGATACCAAGGTTTCAAAGGAAGCCCTGCTTAACGGCGTTAAGATCAAGAAGGGTAAAAAAGTTTTCCATAAGGCTGTCGCAAAATAATTTGACATAATGTTTAAATTATGCTATACATAAAATAATTTGTATAGAGGCGTTTGCAGGATAACGCCGGAAATCTTTGTATAGATCAGGAGAAGGAATATGGATTCAATTGTTCAGGCATTAAGCTGTTTTGCAAAGGAGAGACCGGACAGGATCGCCGTGATCGCGGATAACGAGGAGATAACCTACGGCGAGCTTTGGAAAGAGGTTCAGGGCTTTGCGGAGTTTTTAAGGAAAAAGAATTTCCCGAAGGGCTCACGCATTACCGTTAAGGCTGCACAGAGCATCTGGTTTGCGGTTTCCTGTTTCGGAATTCATCTTTCGGGAAATGTTCACGTTCCCATGGAGAAGACGATAGGTCCCGAGGGCGTTGTCAATATTGCTGAGGAGCTTGGAGCTTCGATGGTAATAGCGGATCTCGATATACCGGAAGGAAAGATAGACGCTGAGGTTGTTTCTTCCAAGGATGTAAGGGATATTGCGAAGGAAAACTACTGTGAAGGACTTGAGTTTGATTTCCCCACACCCGATATGACTTGTGATATCCTTTTTACCACAGGAACTACAGGAAAGTCAAAGGGTGTTATGGAGTCTCACAGGGCAGTTGTTGCGGTTACGGAAAACGTTCAGTACGGAGCAGATATCCCGAAGGACAATATTTATCTTGTTCCGGCACCCATAAATCATGCATCCGCAATAAGGAAGCTGTATGTGAGCATACTTACGGGTACCACCGTGGTGCTGCTTGACGGCTTTACCGATATAAAGAAATTCTTTGATTACATCGAGAGATATAAGGTTACATCAATACTTATGCCTCCCGCAGCAGTAAGGATGATGCTCCTTCTTGCGGAAAAGAACCTTGCAAAGTATTCGGGACAGCTCCATCATATTCATACTGGTTCGGCAGCATTCCCCGAGGCCGACAAGGAGAAGCTCTGCCAGATACTTCCCGAGACCAGGCTGTATTTCGCTTACGGTTCTTCGGAAGCAGGCTGCGTTTCCATGTACGATTATTCCAAAAACCGCGGACTTATAAGCTGTGTAGGAAAGCCCAACAAGAATGCGAATATCTTTATCGTTGACGAGAACAGGAAGCCTATAGAGTCTTCAAAGGTAAATCAGGGACTTATAGCGATATCCGGTCCGGTAGTAATGCAGGGCTATTACAATGCGCCCGAGCTTACCGAGGGGATTCTCAAGGACGGAGTTGTTTATACCAACGATATAGGATATATCGATGAAGAAGGCTATGTATATATGCTTGGAAGACGCGGAGACGTTATCAATATAGGCGGACTTAAGATAGCTCCCACCGAGGTAGAGAATGTCGTACTGCGTTATCCGGATATTGCGGACTGCGCATGCTTTGCAGTAGCAGACAGGATGGGCGGCGTGGTTCCGAAGCTGAACGTAGTTCTTAAAAAGGGCTGCGAGCTTGATACAGCGGCATTACGCGCACATATGGCAAAGCATCTTGAAGCGTTCAAGATCCCGAAACAGATACAGGTCGTTGAAGAACTTCCAAAAACTTCTAACGGAAAGCTTGACAGAAAGAACTTAAAATAAGATAATGGGAAATGGGTCGGGCGGATTCACTTAAAGTTGGGATCCGTTCCGCCTGAAATATATTAATCTAGGAGAATATCATGCTGGAAAGAATTATTGAAATCCTTCAGGGAATCAGAGATGATGTTGACTACTATACCGAGGATGCTCTTATTGATGACGGTATCTTTGATTCATTTGACATCGTAGGTCTTGTAAGTGAGCTGAAGGATGAGTACGACATCGATATCATTATCGACGATCTGACGCCTGAGAACTTTAACAGCGCTGAGAACATCTGCGCACTTGTTAAGAAGCTGCAGGAAGAAGACTGATCGGATAATCCCGAACATGCGTATAATCTGTATTTTCAGGCTTAAAATGTTCCCAAAGGGACGTTTTAAGCCTTGAAGGTATGTTTTAAAGTTTTTGGAGATACATATGGCTTTCACCTCATTTTATTTTCTGGTATTCCTGCTTGGAGTACTGATATTATACTATAGTATCCCGAAGCGGTTCCAATGGGTACTGCTTCTTATTGCGAGCTACGCCTTCTACCTGATAAGCGGCATAGCGCAGGTTTTCTTCCTGCTTGGAACGACTGTTGTGACATATGGTTCGGGACTTCTCATGCAGAAGCGCAGGAACCGGTATAAGGCAGAGCTTGCGGCTTCACCGGATCTTGACAAAGAGCAGAAACAGCTGCTTAAGAAAAAGGCCGGATCGGATATCCACAGGATACAGGTCCTGACTGTCATACTTGACTTAGCGGTGCTGGCAGTTGTAAAATACAGCTCCTTTGCAATTGAAAATATTAATAAGCTTATACATGTATTCGGATCGGAAAGCACAATACCCGGATTAAACATCATAGTGCCGCTCGGTATTTCTTTCTATACATTCATGGCAATGGGATATATCATCGATATCGGACGCGGAAAGTATGAGGCCGAGAGAAATTTCGGAAAGCTCGCGCTTTTCCTGTCATTCTTCCCTTCAATAGTACAGGGACCCATCAGCCGGTTTGACGATGTGGGAAAGAAGCTTGTTGCAGAGCATAAGCTGAAATATGAGAACATCACCTACGGTGCACAGCTTATCACATGGGGCTTCTTTAAGAAGCTGGTCATAGCGGACAGGGTTTCACCGGTGGTAAGCCAGATATTCTCCGTAAAGATGATAGATAAGCTGTCGGGAACCACATTGTTCTTCGGAATGCTTGCTTATGCGGTACAGATTTATTGCGATTTCTCCGGTGGTATCGATATTACAAGAGGCGTTGCCGAGATGATGGGCATAGAGCTTCCGCAGAACTTCGAGCGTCCTTATTTCTCGACCTCTGTTGCGGAGTACTGGAGAAGATGGCATATCACCCTCGGAGCATGGATGAGGGAATATGTATTCTATCCGATCATGCTCTCAAAGCCTATTTCGAAGCTCAGCAAAAAGGTTAAGGATAAGCACGGACAGAAGGCATCCAAGTATGTTCCTTCGGTCATTACCCCGTTCATAGTATTCCTTCTTATAGGTATATGGCACGGCGCAAACTGGCGTTATGTGGCATTCGGTCTTTATAACGCGGTGATCGTTGCCGGAAGCGTTGCTCTCGATCCTCTGTTCAAGAAGATGGCTGAAAAGCTTCATATAAAAACAGAGGGCAAGGGATGGAAGGTATTCCGTATCATCAGGACCTTCCTTATACTCGGTATCTCCAAGATCCTTGTTAAGGCACCCAGCCTGAAGATGGCCATGAAGGTAATACTGAAGATATTTACCAGCGTAAACATTGCATTCGGCAGTGAGATGGTAAAATATGAATTCGATCTGGGGTACAAGAACAATATCGTTCTCGGCGTGGCGGTGCTCATCGTATTTACAATAAGCGTTTTCCAGGAATGCGGTTTCCACGTAAGGCAGTCGATCTCAAAATGGTTCATTGTTTTCAGGTGGCTTATATATTTCCTGCTGCTTATCATAATACTGGTATTCGGTATTTACGGACCGGAATATGACGCGGCAAACTTTATCTATCAGACATATTGATGCAGCAGTAAGAGGAACAAAGCATGAATTTGAAACAGGTTATAAAAATAGTGGTGTTTCTTGTGATATTCGGGGTTATCATCTATTTCATGTGTGATATTTTCGAATACAAGAACAATTATATGACAAAGGGATATACTTCCTATAAGAACTGTGAGGAAGGCTTGGTTGACGCAGTGTTCATAGGGACGAGTGCCGTGAACAGGTCGTGGATCGCATGCAAGGGATTTGACATGTACGGGATGACGGTTATGACTTTGTCCATAGACGCCCTTCCCTGCTGGCTTACTCTTGACATGATAAAGGAAGCATACCGTTTCAATGATCCCAAGCTGGTCATACTGGATATGCGTATGTTTACCATTTATGAACCTGAGAAAGTGCCTGATCTTTCCGTTACGCGTTCCAGGCGTGCTATAGATACGCTTGACTTCTTCTCGCCTTACAGACTGGATATGATCAACAGGACGCTTGAACTGGTCAGCGGATTTGAGGATTATGACATGTCAAGGTTCGATCCTTCGCTGTTCTTCAGCTTTATGCAGTATCACGGGATGTGGGCAGACGATGATTTCGCACCGTTTGAAGAGATTGGGAGCGAACCCGCGAAATATCTCGGATTTTATGTAAACGGAGTTAAGAGCATAAGGATCAAGAAACAGTCATGGCCGGTATGGAGCAAGGGGACGCAGGAGCTGACACAGGTAGCGATCGACAATCTGAATGAGATAATAGACTACAGCAAGGAAAAGGGTTTTGAGCTTCTCTTTGTTGATACTCCCTATATAATGAAAAAGGTTGAGAGCAAGCGTCACAATGAACTTTGCAGGATTCTTGACGAAAAAGGGATCAAGTATGTATCATATTCGGATGAGGAATGGTTTATAGATCCGAAGAGTGATGATGCCGAGCTGGCAAGATACCGTTTCAATGTTAAAAAGCATTTTTATGACAGTTCACACCTTAACTTCGACGGGGCAGTCATTTTTACAAGGCTTTTTGCAAAATATCTGGATCAGAATTATGATTTCCCGGATCACAGGGGGGACGAAAGGCTTCCGGAGTGGAATGGGAAGTATGATAAGCTAAAGGATAAGATGAAGAGCTTAAAGAAAAAGCATGATGCAAAGATAGATGCTGAGGACGAGGACGAGAGCGATAGCGATCGTGAGGATAAGGAACGTGAAGAGGCTATTGAAGCTATGGAAGCGGCAGGAGTTGAGTAATCTTCTTCTATTCTGTAATGAGACCGGGTTCGCGGAAAAAGTAAAATATTAAAAAATCCTAAAAAGATATTGACATAATTAAATATTTATGATAAATATAATTATCAGGTGATATAAGTTCCGGGAAACCGGAATTTATATTATGCCATTTATATAATTAAATGATTATAAAATCTATAGGAACATTATAAAGTATATGCTACTTGGTAAACTGTTCCGGAAAGAGGAAGCTTTTATGGCAATGTCATTTGTCTACCTCGGCGTAATGCTGGCTGTTACGCTGCTGTATTTCCTCCTTCTTAAGAGGCCGATTTTTGAAGCAATATTTGTCAGCTTCATCGTGCTTCTTACGATAGGCGGGAAATGGGGAAAAGTTATTGATTACTTAAACACAGGACTGAAGACTTCACTGCTTTATTCCATGTTTGTATTCGCAGCGATGTCCATTATCCTCACAAAGACCGGCATCATTGATTCGGCTGTTGAGATAATACTTGCACTGCTCGGAAGGATTACAGGCGGTGCCGGATATGTAGCTGTTGTTTCAAGTGCATTTATGGGTGCACTCTCAGGTTCAGGCCCCGGTAACGTTATGGCAACCGGCTCCATCACCATTCCTGCCATGAAGAAATCAGGTTTCCCGAGCGAGCTCGCCGGAAACATCGAGATAGCTTCAAGCTGTCTGGGAAATATGATCCCGCCTTCGGCTACGATTGTTGCGGCACTCGGAGTATTAAACGGTATTAATCCCGATATGGAATATTCCACAGGTCAGTTCTGGATGGTATGCTGGGGCTGTTCCGTATGGTTTATCCTTCAGAGGCTTATCATGGTATATATCTTCTGTAAGAAGTATAAGGTTAAGCCTATGGCTAAGGAAGACGTGCCGAAGCTCGGCGAAACCATCAAAAAAGGCTGGAGAGGACTTTTGCTTCCGTTCATTATATTCGTCCCTTTCCTTCTGGATTTCCTGTTTAAGGATACTTTCTTTACAGAGAGGCTGGGTAAGGACGGAGCCAAGTTCATGTCGAGCTCGCTCCTGTATTTCGTTGCGGGACTTGCAGCGATCTATGCAATACTTATAGTAAAGAAAAAGGATAACGTTAAGATCCCTGCAATGGTAAAGACTTTTGGTGACAGCATCAAGAGTATTGTTCCTACAATTGCGGTATGCTTAGTAGGCTACATGTTCGGAGCTCTGTTTAACGATCTTGAGATCGCAGCCGGCATAGAAGAGGGCATAGGCTCCTTAAGTCTCGGAAAAGTCGGGCTGTGCCTTATCATCCCGCTCCTTACCTGTGTTATGGGTATAGCGATAGTGGGTTCCTCTATGGTAGTTGTGTTCGGAGCTATCTTCATCAAGCTGTTTGAGGCAGTTGGAGTTGATCCGCTGCTTACTGCAGCAATGCTTCCCTGTATCTGTGCGGTAATGTCAAACATGGTACCTCCGATTGCACCTGCGTTCCTGGCGGGGCATACGTTGTCGGAAGCGGATTTTGGGAAGTCGGTCAAGAACGATATCTGGTGGATCGTAGCACAGTATGTGATAGAGGTCCTGATCCTTCTCGGACTTCTTCCGGTATTCGGGCTGTAAGGATCATGATCTGCATAAGGAGACATTATGAAAGAAAAAATCGTTAATATAATAAAGATAATATTCGGTATAGGAACTCTTCTGTGCCTTATAGTCGGAGGCCTGAGCTTCTTCGGATATGTTGTGGCTTTGATAACGAACGGCGAGACGGCTGTTAAGATTTGCAAGTTCATATACAAGGATATGTATCCGGTGCTGGTCGTAACCTCCACATGCATGGTTATACTCGGAGTTATTAAGATGTATATCTGCGGTGAGACAAAGCGCAAGAAGAAAACAACGGAAGAAAAGAAAGACTGATTTTATATAAGAAAGTTGAAAGGGTCGGGTACCAAAGCTTATGGTACCCGGCCTTTATATTTTTTTAACTTACGGGTATTAAAGTAAACAAAAATGTGCTCCTAAAAATTTTAATAAAAAAGATTAAAAAAATTAAAAAAAAGTGTTGACAAGTAAAAAACACGGTGATATAATACCATTTGCTGACGCGTTCCGAGGGGTTCTCGAAAACGTCAGAAAACCTTGATAACTGAATAGCAAGACAACCTTGAAATTTCCTAAAAATTTCATTATCTCTAACGAGGTAAGCCATTGAGAGATGGCAAGTTGAACGGAAGTAGAAATACTACCCAAATAAACAGTAAAACGGACGATATAGGAAGCTTACTAAGTAAGCTGGCGTGAGTCTGAACAGAACAAACTAAAACATGAGAGTTTGATCCTGGCTCAGGATGAACGCTGGCGGCGTGCTTAACACATGCAAGTCGAACGGAGATAGCGAGAAGCTTGCTTCTTTCTATCTTAGTGGCGGACGGGTGAGTAACGCGTGGGTAACCTACCCTGTACAGGGGGATAGCAGCTGGAAACGGCTGATAAAACCGCATAAAACGGCAGTACCGCATGGTACAACCGTCAAATATTCATAGGTACAGGATGGGCCCGCGTCTGATTAGCCAGTTGGTGGGGTAACGGCCTACCAAAGCGACGATCAGTAGCCGGCCTGAGAGGGTGAACGGCCACATTGGGACTGAGACACGGCCCAAACTCCTACGGGAGGCAGCAGTGGGGAATATTGGACAATGGGGGAAACCCTGATCCAGCGACGCCG
>JAEEVO010000114.1 GCA_016290905.1 Lachnospiraceae bacterium
CATTCGATGATAAACTAGGGATTCTGATCGTTAAAAAAATCGCAAAAAAATTCTCGTACAGTTTTAAACAAAGCATTAATACGGTGAGTATTGATTTTTCCGATAATTAAAGAATTACCTCACTCTGACAATTACTGTCAAAGTGAGGTTTTGTTTTTGTTATAGATTTTCAGTAACGGTTATTAAGCGTAGCTTTACATTTATTTTGCTGCAGCCTGAACAGCTGTGATAGCTACAACACCTACGATATCTTCAGCATAGCATCCGCGTGAAAGGTCATTAACGGGAGCTGCGATACCCTGCATAACGGGGCCGTAAGCTTCTGCCTTTGCAAGACGCTGAACCAGCTTGTATCCGATATTTCCCGCATCAAGATCGGGGAAGATAAGAACGTTTGCCTTGCCTGCAACCTTTGAATCGGGAGCCTTGGATGCGCCTACAGAAGGAACGATAGCTGCATCAAGCTGAAGCTCGCCGTCAAGCTCGATATCAGGATAAGTTTCCTTAGCGATCCTTGTAGCCTCGACAACCTTTGTAACGTCATCATGCTTAGCGCTACCCTTTGAAGAATGGCTGAGCATTGCAACCTTTGCCTTCTTTCCTGTAAGAAGCTCAAAGCTTTTTGCTGACTGTGAAGCAATCTCGGCAAGCTGCTCGGGATCGGGATTCTGGTTAAGTCCGCAGTCACCGAATACAAATACACCGTCCTCACCGTACTCACAGTTAGGTACGATCATAAGGAAGAATGCTGATGCCGACTTGTTGCCGGGAGCAGTCTTAAGTATCTGTAAACAGGGACGAAGTGTATTTGCTGTAGAATGGCATGCACCTGAAACGACACCGTCTGCATCACCCATCTTAACCATCATTACTGCGAAAGTTGTATAATCTGTTGTAAGTGCCTGTTCAGCAAGCTCGGGAGTCATACCCTTCTTTGAGCGAAGCTCTACCAGCTTGTCAATATAAGCCTGGAGCTTATCGCACTCTTTGGGATTAACGATGGTAGCGCCTGAAAGATCAAGATCTGCACCCAGCTTGTCGATATCAGCCTTGTTGCCGATAAGAACTATCTTAGCGTTACCTTCCTTTAATGTTGTAGCTGCAGCTTCAAGAACACGTCTGTCCTCAGCCTCGGGAAGAACGATAGTCTTGAGATTCTTCCTTGCACGTACTTTGATATCATCTATAAAGCTCATGTTTTTTTCCTCCTCTGTATTTACACCTCATCAGTCAGCTTCGCTGACAGCTTCCCCTCAAGGGGAAGCCTGATCCCAAGCCTTCAACTTAATGGAATCAACTTTAAAGCCTTCCCCTCGAGGGGAAGGTGTCGCCAAAGGCGACGGATGAGGTGTTACTTTTAAATTATTTACTAACTACGTCCCTTGTCTCTCTGGCGATAACAAGCTCTTCGTTTGTAGGGATAACAAGAATCTTAACCTTACCGTTAGCGCCAGTGATATCCTTAACGGGTACAGGACAGGAATCGGTATTCTTAGCCTTGTCAACCTCGATGCCGTAAACCTCAAGGCCTTCAAGGATATCATTGATGATGAATCCGTTCCACTCAGAGATACCTGCGGTAAATACGATGCAGTCAACCTTTCCGAGAACTGCCATGTAAGCGCCTACATACTTTCTGCAGTCATAAGCAAATTTCTTTAATGCGAGCTCTGCACGGCGTCCCTTTTCTCCGCCCTCTGCCTTGTTTGCGGTAAGATCTCTAAAATCGGAATATCCGCCTGATAAGCCCTTAAGACCGCAGTCATGGTTCAGATAATATGTTATCTCATAGATATCCATGTTCTTCTTCTTTGCAAGGAACTCAACAGCAGAAGCATCGATATCACCCGAACGTGTTCCCATACATACACCTGCAAGAGGGGTAAAGCCCATGGATGTATCCACGCACTTGCCACCCTTTACAGCACTGATGGATGAACCGTTTCCCAAGTGGCATGTAATGATGTTCAGATCCTTTATGTCTTTTCCGAGATATTCGGCAGCTGCACCTGATACATACTTGTGGCTGGTTCCGTGTGCACCGTAACGTCTTACATGATACTCCTGATAATCCTCGTACTTGATATTGTACATATAAGCTTCCTCAGGCATAGTAAGATGGAAGCTTGTATCAAATACAAGAACCATAGGAGTTCCGGGCATAACCTCACGGCATGCTACAACGCCTGTGTAAGCATGAGGATTGTGAAGAGGTCCGAGTTCGAAAGTGAGCTTCATTCTCTCTAAGGACTCATCAGTAACAAGTGTGGGCTCCTTGAAATACTCGCCCGATGCAACTACACGATGTCCTACAGCACTGATCTCCTCCATGGAGTCGATGCAGCCCCATCCGTTCTCCTTGTCAACAAGGAGTTCAAGGATCATCCTGATAGCGTCCTTATGGTTCTTAAACTCACGCTTAAGCTCTACCTGGGGCTTGTCGCCGTTCTTGTGCTTACAGAACGAGTTGTCGATACCGATACGGTCACAGTTACCTTTTGCAAGAACCTTCTCATTCTCCATATCAATGAGCTGATACTTAAGAGATGAGCTTCCGGCATTTAAAACAAGAATTTTCATTGTATATATCCTCCAAAATATTTATCCGAATAACATTATAACAATATTTTCTAATTTTTCAAGAGAAAAAAATAATTTAAACTCAATGTCATCTTGATATATCCTTTATATCCAGTTTCCTTATCCTGCGGAACGAGAACAGATTGATCATAAGGGCAAAAACTCCTTCAAGAAGAGCTGCGCAGAGAAGTGCCGGAACATTAATATCCCTGACAAACATCACATTGCCGCATTCAACCGTTCTTACAAGGTAATCGGTAAAGAGGCTGACAAGCACCGCTCCCGTTAAAATTCCCAGTATTGTTGTAACAAAGGTCTCTTTGAGAAGGTAGCGCACCTGCTTTTTATGTCCGAAACCATGCAAACCCATTATGATCAGTTCTTCAGATCTGCGAAATACAAAGATATTCACAAGATTAAGAAGAACAAATACGGAAATCGTAACGGAAAGTGTCAGCATGACAAGTACAAGTATCTTGAAAAGATGACGCAGCCCGTAAAACTCTTCGGGTAATTCCGCCGAAACGGTATATGTAAACTCAGGGTGGTTTTCCTTCAGATACGAAGCTGTTTTCCCGTCATCCGTACGGATAAGCATTGTATTATATGCGATATTGTTTCCAAAGACGGAAATGAAGCTTTCTTTAGGCATAAATATATAGAATCCGTAGAAATTCTTAAAAATCCCGTCAACGGTAAGACTGTGAGAACAATAGCTTCCGTCAAGCAGTTCAAAAGTATCTCCCTTGCTCAAGCCTGCCTGTCCTGCCATCTTATTTGTGAGGACGGGTCCTGTTATCCTGCCCGGATCCTCAGTATTCTTTAGTTCAATGAAATCGGGATAAAGGCTCTCATCTCCGGTGACGACGTAAACCATTGTCTGATAGTCTCCTGCTTTAAGCTGGGTCGTTATCTCACATGCTTCTTTAAATACGGTATTTTTACCTGTCAGTTCATTTTTTAAAGCTTCATAATCTTTTGGAGATGCATCCTTACGGAGCACAGCCTTTATATCATAATGATATATTTCATCGGCCGACCTGGGCATCATATTGTCGAGCGATCCGTTTAAGGTAAATCCGACGCCAATCATTATCATGCTGCCCATGATGATCACGACGGAACAAATTACCCTTGCGATATCGGTCTTCATATTCCTATAGATCAGTCTCGAGTACAGTGAATGCTTTCTTTTCTCTTTTTTCTGTTTACGTACGTTCGCGGTCTTTACCGTATTACTCATAAGCTCCACTGCCGAAGTACGCACGGCCTTTCGCCATGTAACAACAACAGCAACGGTAAATGCAAGCAATTCCTCTGCCAGGAAAAGTACCGCATATTTTAATCCGTCAAATGCAAAGCCCTCCGTTCCGATGCAGAACATGGGATCAAGCTCTTTTTTCAAAATTATCTGCAGGATAAGATCAAGAGCTATGGCAAGTACCATGCCCAGAGCTATGCCCAGCATTCCGAAGGAAACATATTTGAACACGATCTCGATGTTACGGAAGCCCATGGCTTTCATTGTACCAATAAGCTTTTTCTGATTGTCTATAACGATCGTTATCGTTGAGGATACAACAACTATGCCGACTATCACAAAAAGAAATATGAAAATACTTGAAAGCTGTCTTAAAATCCTCAAGAAGCTTTCCAACAGCATAAACCCTTTAAGACGCGTACGGGATACCGACATATTTCCGAACCCGTCGGGACTTTTGAGCGAATTATTTACCCGTTCTTCGATCTTGCTTATGTTCTCTTCGTACTCCGAAGAATTTATACCGTTTTCTGTATCCGCATCCGCGTCCACACATACATAAAAATACCTGTTACCGACCTGGGTCCCGTCAAATGCATCCTGTGAAAGAAAGATATAGTTTTCCGAGCCCGTGTCAAAACTGTACGGATGATTTACACATGCCGTAACCTTAACCTCTTTTGCCTTTAGCAGAAGCTTTTCCTTCTCACCCGACGTTTCAATGCTGAATATATCTCCCAGCTTTAAATCCAGACGTTTCATGGTATCTTCTGTAAGGGCACACTCCGTCTCGTTTTCGGGCAGTCTGCCTTCAAGCACCGTACATTTCGAGATCCGTTCGGTGATACCGAACAGCTTCGAATCATATTTAACATCTCTAAAACTCATCGAAGCGTCCTGGAAAAGCCATGACGCCTCAGCGTCTTTAACCCCTTCAACCTGTCTGATGCTTTCAATATCTTCTTGTGTAAGACCCGCAGCCGAAACTATGTTAAAATCTTCGAAATTTGTGGTTTTAAAATACTCCCTTCCTTTATCTTCCAGCGCATCTGCATGAAAAAAACACCCTAAGAATACACCGCATCCTATCATAGTGACTATGGATATGGCAATCCATGGGATGAAATTCTTTTTGATATTCCTGATGGTATCCTTAAGCTGTGTCTTTTTTACCATGATAACTCCTTAGCCGACAGCGGATTTATGTTTATCCTAATTCCCGATATCACGCCGTTCCTGAGTTTTACGACTCTGTCTGCCATTTTTGCAATCTCGGGATTGTGTGTTATCATCATGACGGTTTTGGCATGGTTTCTGACAATATCTTCAACTATTGACAGCACTTCTATACTGGTTTCGTAATCAAGTGCGGCGGTCGGCTCATCCGCTAAAATAAGCTTGGGATTTTTTGTGATGGCTCGGGCAATGGAAACCCTCTGCTGCTGTCCGCCGCTCATCTGTGAAGGAAAATTCCCCGCTCTGTCCGATAGTCCTACCATCTCCAGAGCCTTTTGTGGCTGAACCGGCTCTTTACTTATCTCAGCAATGAATTCAAGATTTTCTAATGCCGAAAGATTCGGCATCAGATGGTATGACTGAAAGATATAGCCGATATAGTCCCTTCTGTACTCCGTAAGCTGTTTGTCACTCGGGTGCGAGAAGTCCGTACCGTCGATCGTAATGCTTCCTTCGGTCAGCGAATCCATTCCTCCGATTATATTCATCATCGTTGTCTTGCCGCATCCGCTTTCACCTAGAACCACAAGAAACTCTCCAGGATAAATATCCAGATCTATCCCTTTCAGTACATGAACCGTCTCTTCACCCGACGTAAAATCCTTTTTTACTCCTCTTAGACTAACAATCGGCTCCGGTTTTTCAGGCAGTTTTACTTTATAGTTTTTATCGTCAATATCCAGTGCGATAAGCATGGACAGGCTTTCGGCCAGACGTATATCCTCAGCGGAAAATTTTGAGCCGTCGTCCTTATTGATAAGCTGCATGCAGCCGAACGGCTGTCCACCAGGTGTTTTTAATGCTGATATAAGCTGGCTTTTAACCTTGATGCCGGTTATGTCTTCGGTTCCGTAAAGTGTAGATGTTTCCCCAAACTCACCTGAAAGCGAGAGGCTTTCGGAAGTTTCAAAAACATGTCCGACCGCTCCGCGGCTTTTCTCAACTGTTATCCCTGTGAAGTCCGCAGCCGATGCACATGTCACGACCATAAGACGACCGCTTTCTTCGTTTAGCAGCCAGACAAGCCCGACCTCACATCCAATTGTTCTTTTCATGATCTCCATGCAGGCCGATAAAGCGCTTTCCATCTGATTTTCAGCCTGAAGCGCCTCTGTAAAATCCCATATCGCCTGTTTGTATCTCTCATTCATTTTGACCATATCGAATGATCTCCTCTATGATCTTTTAACTTCATTTCAGTTCGTATTTCATTGTTTTATGCTCAGTTTGTCAACCTTCACCAACACCCGGTTTGTCGTCCTGAGCGTTAGCGAAGGATTTTTTGCTTTCAATCGTTTGCGCAGTTTGTCATTCTCCCGCAACCGGTATGTTTTCAAAGCATATTGCGACAGGTCCTTCA
>JAEEVO010000028.1 GCA_016290905.1 Lachnospiraceae bacterium
AACATAATATTCAAGTGAAAAGGTAGGTACATTCATCCCGCTTATAGCCTTTTTTATCAGATTGTACATGTGTTCGCTCTTGATTGTTTCACCCATGATAACAACTGCCGCACAATCAATATAGCTCATAAGTTCCAGCAATTTTTTCTCACGTATTATATCATCATCGATATCGAGCGTATCGATTGAGAAATTAAATGCCATAACAATATAATCGCTGTCCTTGCATAAACGGTTTAATTCTTTTATGAATCCGTATTCTTTTTCCTCATACAGCCATACTCCGCATACAGCTATAACTTTTTTGTAATCATTCATAGATATTCCTCAAAAAACATTAACAACAATTATTCAGTTGGTTCTTCACTATCCTTTTCCAAATTGGAAAGGGCTACTTTTCGTACTTCTTCTTCGGCATCAAGGAAAACCTTCGCAATTTCGGGATCGAAATGCGTGCCGGCTCCGTCCCTTATGATATCGAGAGCCTTCTCTACAGGGAAGCCCGGCTTGTAGCTTCGCTTTGAAACAAGTGCGTCAAACACGTCGGCAACCGCCATGATCCTTGCCGAAAGCGGTATATCTTCACCATGCAGTCCGTAAGGATAACCGGTACCGTTCCATTTCTCATGATGGTATGCCGCCAGATTCCTTGCCTCATCAAGATATTCCGACTCTTTAACCATGCTTTTGGCTTCGTCGATTATCTTCTGACCGGCAAGAGTATGATGCTGCATTTTCCTGAATTCCTCATCGGTCAGCTTTCCGTTTTTGTTAAGCAGGGCGTCAGGAATCTCAATCTTTCCTACATCATGCAGAGGCGCCGAATTGATAATGTTCTTCTCGTAATCTTCCGTAACTATATCCTTGTACTTGTCATCAAGCCTCAGCCTGTCAAGGATTATCTTTGCATAGCTTGCGGTATTCTTTACGTGATTTCCGGTATACTTGTCCCGGCTTTCAACCATATTTGCAAGAACTGTGATAAGCGCGTTCTGCATCTCGTTTATCGTATCCTTCTGTTCCTCTATATCATTGACATGCTTAACGATATCCTCACTTGTTTTGATAAGCGCGGTATATAGTGTTTCAGTCTCGTCTCCCGTCCTTATGCCAAGTCTTCTGATATTCTCGGCACCCTCTTCTGCGGTTCCCTGTATATGGAAAGCCATATCCCTTGCCGCAATGGCCAGTGCATTAAGAGGATAAACAAGGCCGTAATCTGTAAGCCACATGACTAAGACCATTATCATTATGAAGAAACCTACACATAATGAGATGACCTTTGCGAGGAAATTGTTTTCATCCTCCCTTATATGGCTCATCAAAATATCGACACAGGAATAACATACCGTGTTTCCCTCAGTATCCTTTACCGGCCTGTAAACGGAAAGCAGCCATCCGTACTTGTCATCCATGACAATTGCCGGTATTTCCTCACCCCTAAGTGCATCCTCCTTATATGGCTCAAAATCGGGCTGCTCCTCATAAGGTATTATCTGCCCGGGTTTCCAGTAATTTTCGTCAACATTTGCATCGATGACACATTCATAGCCTTTCTCGGTCATCCTGATGACGTAAACATTCTTTATTTCGCCCTGGCTCTTAGCAATTCGTTCCATCTGATTCTGGATTGCCTTGAATTCCGGATCGTTTTCTCCGTTTCTTATGATCTCATCTATCCTCGAAGATTCAACCGTAATATCCACAAGCTCTTTAGGGATCTCGGGACTGTTGGATAGCAGCGCGGTTGTTATATTGGTTATACCTTTAGCTGTATTGGCATTATCATCGATCAGCTTATAATGGAAAATAAGGAATCCGATAAATGTCGTGACACAACCTATGATTGTCATGACTATTGCAATGATAAGCAGTATCTTTGATCTTAAGGAGCGGCGTCTTGTCTTGCTCTTACGGACATTTTTAATCTCTTCATCGCTTAGGACGTTCTGATGCCAGAAGGTAAAATCAACCTTTCTTATCTTAAGCAATTTCCTGACAACGAGAAGTATCCCAATGACAAGAGCAACCGTTATCGTCTTGTCGATCAGATCATAGATAACATCCGAACAAAATTGTGCCCAGAAAGGAGTTAGGCCGTTTCCTTCATTATAAAATGACAAAGCGATGGGCTTTGCATATTCCGGATCGAATCCGTAAAGCATCCAGGTAAGTACCGAACCTACAACGCCTCCGGAAATGGTGAATAATATGATCGACTTTATAATGCCGCCAATATTACTGAACCAGCCTCTTCTTGCGCCGTAAGCGGCAATTACCGCATTGAATACGCTGATTGTCCCGTAATAATAGCTTTCGGCATCACTGATGCCGTTTATCACATTGGTGATGTAGCCCACGGCAACGCCGGGGATATAACCGCCCATGACAGACGTAAAAATAATACCGACATTATCAATATAGAGCGGGAGTCCCAGCCATTTTACGATATTTGAAAACAGCAGGTTGATTGCAAGTCCGATCAGTACAAGCAACAATGCTTTTTTCAGACCTGAATTCTGTTTATCTTGAACACTCTGAAATGCTTCCATACTCTCCTCCTTGTCCTTTTAGGACTTGAGAATTAAAACCTTCTTTTGTACAAATACCAATGTTATTGTTTCTTTACAAAGAAATCGTCTATGCCGTCAGCCATTCCTTTAACTAATTTTTTCTGATAATCCGGATCCGAAAGCTTCCTGTCCTCATCGGGATTTGACATATATCCCATCTCGACGATCGTAACGGGGACTTCAGACCAGTTAATACCGCTCATTGTATCGGTTTTCCATATGATCCCACCGGTTGAACCGGTAGAATTTTCCATGCAGTTTAAGACACATTGTGATAAAAGATAACACTCATTGTAAATGCCGGATACATATCTGTTGCTGCTCGTAGGACTAATGGTAAGTATTCCCTTAGTCGAACTTCTGTCATCAGAATTTGCATGAACCCTTATGAACACATCGGCATTATTGTTGTTTGCTACCATTGCCCTTTCAATATTGGTGATGTCGACATCATTTATTATACGTGTCATGACAACATCGTAACCTCTTGAAAGAAGCTCATCCTTTAACTGCATTGAAACAGTAAGGTTAAGCTTGTATTCCGGAAGCTTGGTCGAAACCCCGCTGGTTCCGGATGAAACCTTCGGCTTTGTCTCGCTTGAACCGGGAGCAACCGGCTCTTCCTTATAATTTCCCTTTGTCTGATGTCCCGGGTCTATGCACACAAGCTTGCCGTTCCCGTGAGGGCTGCGATACAGGATACCGCCGTTTTCGGATTCCACTCCCTCTATTTCAGAGATGGGTATGTCTTTATCCTTGTCGTCCGGTTTTAGAGGTTCTGTAGGAACATTTGTAACAACTAAATCATCCTTATTGTCCGGTACTGCCGGGGTCACAACATTATCCTTGTTATCAGGTGCTATCGGAGTTACGATATTGTCCGGTACAGCCGGAGTTATTGTTATTTCATTGTTATCCGGCTCTTCGGGTTTCTCGGTCGGTGTCTCGGTCGGATCCCCGGCTTTTATATCGTCGTTATCATCCTTTTTGGGATTTTCGACTTCATCCTTTTTATCTTTATCATCCGTCTTCGCATTTTCCTTTTCCGGATTATCCGCCGTCTTTATATCCTCCTGCTTTTCGGAAGTTTTTCCCTCTTTACGGCTGTTATCGTCCTTTGATGAAACAGCCGTAACGACGGCAAAAACAAGTAATGCGGTAACCAGAAAGGCTAACGAAACACATAAAACAATCTTTAAGACCTTTATCTTATCCATGTCCCAACTCCGATATCAGAAACTTATTTTAGAGATGCTGCCTGTTTATTCAGCTGATCAAGTATCTTCATCATATCATCAACAGTTGTGGTATTATTAACACTTGATTCATAGGTTTCCTTGGAATGAGCGGAAACCTCCTCAATGACTGCGGAGATATTCTGTACAGCTTCAACGATGGTCTTGTTAGCCTTGGTAAGCTTTACGACAGCCTTTGAAAGTCCCTGAGCGTTGGTCTTAATGCTTTCGGTATCGGAACTGATAGTATCAAAGCTCTTTACGGTTTCAATTGTTGCGGCATGCTGACGCTGGCTTCCTTCGATGAAGGCCTTGATCGCTCTGTCAACATCAAGCAGCTTCTTGTTTATGTCGGAGATCAGATTATTGATCTCACCGGTAGCACTCTGAGTCTGATTTGCCAGATTTGAAATCTCGGTAGCAACGACAGAAAAGCCTCGGCCCGCTTCACCGGCTCTGGCAGCTTCGATACTTGCATTAAGTGCAAGCAGTGAAGTCTGCGAAGCAACACTATTGATAAGATCGATGATCTTACGCATCTGTTTTGTACTATCTTCAAGAGCCTGCAGCTCGGATGCTGCTTCACCGGAGAATTTAACGGATTTCTCAACCTCATGTTCAAGGTTTTCCATATTTGAATTACCCTGACGTATAGCTGTATCGGTTTCGGTAATGCTGGTAGTTATCGCATCGGTAAAGGAATTAACTTCATCAAGACTTTCCTTGATTTCTCCGGTCATAACGATCTGAGTCTGAACAGAATCGGATGTCTCACCTGTTCCCTTTTTTACCTCTTCCATTGCAAAACATGTTCTGTCCATAGCTTCGTCAAGCTTCTGCATTTTTCCGTTAATCTGTTCGATACCCTTTGTAAGCTCGCCGGAAACACTCATTACCTGATCGAGCAGCTTGTTTGTATGTTCTTTTTCTTCATTGATCTCATTCAGTTTTTCTTCATTTATGGCTGCACCCATTTTAGCGATAATGACATTGAATACACCGCAGAGGAAAAGTAACAGTATCTGGATTTCCGCAGTTACCACAGCTTCTTTGTCAAGTCCCTCGGAAATTGCGGTATATGCTACAGATGAAACATTTATGACATTGAAAACAATTGCCGTGGCCATTGCAAAGCTTCTGTCTGCATACGCATTAAGTGCTATAAGGATTACAAGTGCATAAGTAAATACGAGGTTGTTTGTTGCGGTAAAAAGCATGAAGCCCCACGGAATCGCAAATCCGAACAGGATGATGTATTTTACTTTCTCGCGAAGATCCTCGGACCTCTGCATAACGAATGCTATGGTTGCCGGAACCCACATCAAAAGGAAATCGACAAGGAAATAAACAAATGTCCTGTTTCCTTTAATTACTTCCAGAAGGTATGCAAGCGTGATAACACCAATCGTTGTCGCATAACATCCTAAAGCAACCCTGTTTCTCTTTGTGAGCTCTGCCAGATCTCTTTTATTCATAATTACTTCCTCCTTGAAATAAATATTTACTGTTACGCTTCGAAAACAATATCCCTTATACCGGGGTGGATGATGCCGTATGCCATACCGCAGCTTCTTACATGCATTGTATAAACAACGCTTGTTCCCGTATCCTTATCCATCTGTACGAGACTGCCGGCAGCTCCGTCCCAGCCGAACACGCCTGCCTTTGCAGGTGAGCCGATCTTACCAGGATCGAGCAGTACCTGAACGCCGCAGCCATATCCGTATCCGGTACGTCCCATGTTCCGTGCGATCTCGTCCATCGATGCCCGGCATAACAGATTTGTCTTCATGATATCAACGGTCTCGGGTTTTAATATCCGTTTTCCGTTAAAGGCCTCTCCGCCGCACGCAAGAGCATCTCCGAGCTTCATGTAATCCTCTGTCGTGCTCACAAGTCCGGCTCCGCCGCTCTCATAGCTCTCAGACAGCTGATAGCAGCAGGATTGATCCATCGGAGTGATAATCCCTTTCTCATCGCTTGTAAACTGCTGTGCCAGCCTTTCAAGGCCTGTATTATCCGGCTTTGCAAAAAACGTATCCTTTAGTTCCAGCGGCTCCCAGATGTTTTTTTTGAGATATTCTCCGAAGGACATACCTGAAACCACCTCTATCACAGCACCTATGACATCATGACTTAAGCTGTAGGCATAATGCTCACCGGGCTGAAAATCAAGCGGAGTCTCTGCAAATGCATCGACAAGCTCCCTTGTGGTCGCTTTCTGTCCCTTTTCGTTAAGCACCCTTAAAATGCCGGCTCTGCCTAAATCATAATCAAGTCCGGACTGCATAGATACCAGATGCTTGATCAATAACGGATGCTTTAAGCTTTCCGTTCCGGAGCCATCAGCCTTCTTTACTTTAAGATCCTTATATGCCGGAAGGAACTTTCCGACCTCATCCTCCAAGGAGAGCTTTCCCTGTTCGATAAGCTGCAGAACTGCCGTCATGGTCATGACCTTTGTCATTGAGAACATTAGATATCTACATCCGACATAAACAGGTACTTTTCCTTCTTTATCCACATTTCCGGTCATATACCTGAATATCTCTTTATGATCCTTAAAGACAATACAGTCAACCGAAGGTATACCCTTTTTAACGGCATCGTCAAGGAAGGCTTTTAATCTTTCTTTTCCCGATTCTTTCATAACATCCCCCTTTATCATACTTTCCCGGCGTCCCTTGTAAGCAGTCCGAATGTTCCCGGTCCGCAGTTAACGGCAATTACAGGGCAGGCCTTCTGGAAATAAATCTCCTCAAACCTGATCCTTTTATTAATCTGTTCCCTTATCCAGTTCATATCCCTGTTCGACAGACCGACATAAGTAACGAAGCATATCCTTTTATCAATAGTAGAAGGATACCTGAGAACAGAATCTATATACTTTCTCCATGCACGTTCCTTTGATCCGAAATAGAAGTTTCCAACTTTCATTTTCCCGTTTTTCATCTTTAACACAGGCCTTACCATTATGGATCTTGCAAAATTAGCCGTACTCATATTAACCTGACCCGCTTTTGCAAGGAAATCCATATTGTCAACTATGAAGTTGGAATGGACTTTTGTCTTAAGCTTCTCAATATATGTTACTATTTCTGCCGGGCTCAGTCCTTTTTCTGCGAGACGGCACGCTTCTATAACGATAAGTCCCTGACCGCTTGAAAGATGGCCTGAGTCAATGACGGTAACATTATCAAATGCTTTGGCCGCCTCCTTGGCCGCATAAAATCCGGTGTTGTTCAGCTGGCTCGAAATAGATATATGAACAATATTGTTTGCATTTGAAAGATGCTTTGCAAAAAACAGCTCAATCTCGGAAACCTCCGGAGCTTTGGTCGTGAGCTTCTTACCGGTAGCCATGTAATCAAGAAGTCCGTTTGTTTCAATCTCTATACCGTCAAGGAAATTACCCTCTTCCGTAACAACAAGATGCGGCAGCACGGCTATGCCGTATTTTTCTATTATCTCCTTCGGAAGATCTGCCACGCTTCCGGTGGTTATCATAACATTTTTCTTTTTCTTGTTAACCTTCATCCAGGAGATGGTTTCTTCCAGTATCTGCTCCTCGTCTCCCGAAACATAGATCATATCCTTAGGCAGCAGTCTGTAAAGCTCCTTCTCTATATCCTCTCGTGTCGCGGGCTTTGAAATATAACCGTCAAAGCCTTCGGACATATAATACTGCATGGTATCCGGAGATACATTTGCGGTAAGTGCAACAACCTTTGATTCTTTACACAAACCGCCGGTCTGGGACTTTATCGCATTAAAACACTCAACACCGTCCATTTCGGGCATAAGATGATCCATGAAAATGACATTATAAAACTTGTTCATGGTCTTCCTCAAAGCCTCTTCGCCCGACATTGCGGTCTCAACCTGTGCCTTCGTATTTCGCAACTGTTTTGAGATAACAAGAAGGTTAGACTCATTATCGTCAACGATAAGCACACTGGCGTCGGGAGCTTCAAAACCTGTTGCATTTGCAAGACGCCTTCTGGCATTGGTATTATTTTCAATATCAATCTGTCCGATCTGCCCTTCGCCTGCAACCGGCTGGGGTATTTCAACAACGAAGGTCGAGCCCTTTGTATAGACGCTGTTAACGGTGATTTTGCCGTTCATGAGATCGACAAACTGCTTCACTATGGAAAGGCCGAGTCCGGTACCCTCGATATGCCGGTTCTTTGTCTCGTCAACACGTTTAAAAGCCGTAAAAAGGAAAGGTATGTTCTCTTTTTTGATACCGATACCCGTGTCCGTTACGGAATAGATCATATTTACCGATCCGTTCTCAACGGGACCGCTCTGTATCGAAAATACAACGCTTCCTTCTTTCGTGTATTTTATCGCATTGTTAAGGATATTGATAAGGATCTGCTGGATCCTGACTTCATCACCGACAAGCTGTGCAGGTATGTCGGGAGAAACATCGACCTTAAACTCAAGCCCCTTTTCCTTGGCTTTATGCCAGAGCATTCCGACAATCTCCGTAAGCATGTTCCCGGGATTATAGGTTACAGGCATAAGCTCCATCTGCCCCGAAGCGAACTTCGACATATCGAGTATGTCGTTAATAAGGCTTAGCAGAAGCTTGCTCGCAGATTGAATGTTGATCGCGTCCTCGGCGACCTCATCGGATATCTTTTCCCTAAGTATCATCTCGTTTAAACCGATGATGGTGTTTATCGGAGTACGTATCTCATGGCTCATGCTTGAGAAAAAGCTGTTCTGAGCCTTGTTCAGAGTCTCAATCTCCTGTTTTTGAAGCTTCGAACGTTCAACCTCACGATTATACAGCAAGGTCCAGCAGCCGAGCACTATACTGATCATGATACCTATAAGTATCATGGCCATGAACGAATACCTGTGTGCAGCTTCTACGGAATTCTGTACTATAATGTCAGGATGCTTTATATCAAAGGTCCACAGAAACTTAAGCTCGATGACATACATGCAGAGTAAAGCAATCCTTATCCTCTTGCTTAAGCACATGTTAATAAAGATTATACCGTACATGAACCATAAAGGCCCATCACCGTTTAATCCTCCGCCGAATATAAAGGTTACCGGAATATATACAAAACAAACTCCCAGAGAAATGATAAGGGATCCGACCTTAATCTTATTTAGTTTTATAGAGATGACAGAAACAGCCGAAAGCAGTATCGTACCGCCCAGAAGCGCTAAAACAAGCAATGTATCCGTGCCGGTAATGATGATCTCGATCAAAGTTATGATCCACGAAAAGACTGTCGCCGACATGATCAGTACGAACAGTCTGTCATGCAGATCTCTTTCGTTGTCCAGTATAAAATCCCTTAGCTTACGTAGAGTCATCTTAAATCCCTTTCATAATCATGAAAAACATTTAAATCATATATCGAAAATCTTCTTTATCCCTTCAGCCAGCCTGACATAATCATCCATTACTCTCTTGTGATTCTTGATAATGTAGTAAGAATCACCATCCTTGGCTGCATTTTCAAGACTTTTTGCATCATCCGACAATATGCCGTTTCCTATCATCTTCGAGGTACTTTTCAGAGCATGAACGGCTATCTTGTAGTTCTTAAAGTCCTTCTCCCTGAAGAATCTGTCAAGATTCTTCAGCTTCTCTTCCGAGTCGTTGGCATATTCGCATAAAACGGTTTTATAAAGTCCGCAGTCATCCATGCTGTATTCAAGACCCTGGACGCAGTCTATGCCGATCGATGTAAGCTTTTCTTCAAAAGCGCTTTTAAACTCATCAATATCCATCTTTTCGATATAGTTATCCGAAAAATCGCCTACGGGTTCAAAGGTCTCTATGAAATCTTCATCCGGTTTCTTTGTGCTGACGGAAACTTTTTCTTCCTCACCGGGTCTTTCGAATGTCACAAGAGAAGACGGAAGCACTCTTTTCATGACACGCTCAAGTTCAACAAGCGATATAGGCTTGCTTACGAAACCGTCAAAGCCTTCCGCAAGGAACATTTCCTTAGCGGTACTGACCGCATTTGCCGTAAGAGCGATCATCGGGATATAATTCCTCTGCTTTGCCCTGATCGTATTTATCCTCTTCATGGCTTCGACACCATCCATGCCGGGCATCATATGATCCATGAATACAATGTCGAAATCTCTGTCACGGCAAAGGTCTATAGCCTCCATACCCGATGAGGCTGCAGTTACCGTCATGCCGTATCTGTTGAAAATATTTCTCGCAACGGTTATGTTCATCGGCTCATCATCAACAACGAGCGCCCTAACGCCGCGGCAGAACATTGAAGTTTCCTCTACGTCGGTGGCGTTGGGATCGGAGTTGAGCAGGGTAACGACAGGGAAGCAATAGAACGGCTTTTCCATAATCCTTACCTTAGAGTCGTGAGGAAGTCTGAACTCGTTTCCGGCAATAACGACTATCACCATTTTGTGAGCAAACGGCTCAAGGAAATCTTTAGCCTCGTTATACTCCTCCTCACCGATAAACAGGTGCGTAAGCATTACGTTATCAAGCAGTTTTTTTAGGTTCTTGAAATTGTCAACCCTGTGCATCTGTACGCCGAGTCCGTTAACTATGTTCATAACCATATCGTTATAGTACTCACGTACCATGGGATGTTCGAACTTTTCAAAATGAAGATATGCACCGAGGCAAAGAGCATCCCGGTTATATACCGACATACAGCTCTCCGGATCGGCAACCTTCTGCGGTATGCTTACCCTTACAGTGGTACCGACTTCGGGCTTGCTGTTTATGATAAGGAAACCGCCGAGGGACGAAACGAAGCCGTAAACGATCGGCATACCGATACCAAGACCTCCGCCCTGTCTCGCACGTCCGGAATCAGCCTGATAAAACCGGTCAAAAATACGGTCAACCTCTTCTTCTGACATACCGATGCCCGTATCCGTAACCTCTATCAAGAGGTTTACTCCGTAGGTTTCCTTTTCCATGGAAATACGGACATATACTCCGCCTTCTTTTGTATACTTAAGTCCGTTCATGATAAGATGCTTAAGTATCTTCCTCAGCTTGCTAACATCGGAATGAAGAACGGCAGGGATAGAAGGATCCACATCTATGATAAGCTCAATGTCATCACGTCTGTAAGGCTTTATTTCCGCTACGATATCATTCAGTACGGAAGAAAATATATAATCTTCAAAATTGTTGGTGAGCTTTTTCCTGTCAATCTCGGAATAATCAAGGATATCTCCTATCTGATCCGCGACACGCCTTCCGGCATCTCTTACCGCGTTAAGATTGACAAGCTTTTTTTCGTCCTTTTCTTCATCTATACAGATACCGGTAAGACCTATGACCGCATTTACGGGTGTACGTATCTCGTGTGAAACGTTTGCAAGGAAGTCATTAAGCCTTTCGGTATTTTCCTTCAGGGTTTCTATATCTTTCTTCGAATGATTTAAAACGGATATCCACTTAACGATAATAATTCTTGAAATACAGCTGACCGTGGTTATGACCGCGATATGGAGCAGGGATCTTGTAATGATAAGACCGTCAATCTCCGTGCCGGAGTATATCAGCAGACCGAACCCGTATGCGAAGGTTATATAATAGATGATCTGAAGGAATGTAATGAGGTTCTTCATACCGGTCATCGTATAAAGTATTATAACGACAGACATAACGGCGACGGTATCAAAAACACTTGTAACGTGGCTCCCGTAAAAGAAAAACGTATACATCGTCAGGCCGGAATAAACCCATATCCTTGCCCTGTTGCTAAGCATATGCTTAAGGTGCAGGGTCCAGCCAAGTATTATACCGCCTGCGATAGCGATGATAGGCCACTTTTCCCAGTCCATAAGAAAAGACTCCCCGATAAGTATTACCGAGAATATCGAATATGTTAAAAGTATGATAAGATGAGAAGCCTGAAACATTTCATTGTTTTCGTACTTTTTGTTCATATTGACTCCTTATGAGACGAGGAATAATGATTAAAATATATCACTCTACATTATACCTGTTTTTGGGTCCGATGTCAATGAATAACTGTGTTAAAATCACTTTATCGCGCTTGACACAAAGCTTTTAACTATGCTATATTTTACAGTGTATTTCGAAAGTGATTTGGGGCGATACCCCGCTTATAATCTTCAGAAAGGAAAAATCCACCGGACCGGTGGATTAAAAGGATCATGCTTGAAGAATTAAAAAAAGAAGTATGTGAAGCGAATCTGCTTCTGCCCAAAAACAATCTCATAACACTCACATGGGGAAATGTATCGGGTATTGACAGGGAAAAAGGACTTGTAGTCATCAAACCTTCGGGAGTATCCTACGATACGATGAAGCCCGAAGACATGGTTGTTCTCGACCTTGACGGAAACAAGGTTGAAGGAGATCTTCGTCCTTCGTCCGATACACCTACTCACCTTGCACTTTACAGAGAGTACAAGGAACTCGGAGGTATCGTACACACTCATTCCAGATGGGCTACAGTCATGGCTCAGCAGGGCATGGACGTACCGGCACTCGGAACCACACACGCAGACTATTTCTACGGTCCCGTACCCTGTGCAAGATGCCTCTCACAGGAAGAAATCGATGAGGACTATGAAGGAAACACCGGCAAGCTCATCATCGAGACCTTTAAGACACGCGGCATAAAGCCCATGGATGTTCCCGCAGTACTCCTTAAGTCACACGGACCTTTCACATGGGGCAAGAACCCGGCAAAGGCAGTTGAAAATGCGATAGTCCTCGAGGAAGTATCCTTCATGGCTTGGCATAATCTCTCACTTTCCGGCTGTACCATATCACCCGTACCCCAGAGCCTTCTTGACAAGCATTACTTCAGAAAGCACGGCGCAAACGCATATTACGGACAAGGCAAATAAAAAAATCAGGCTTCTCCTCATGGGGGAAGCCTTTATTATTTACTCACCATCCGTAAACAGCTTCAATTTAGCAAAGAAATCCTCTAAAACATATCTGGAATCAATATCTTTATACTCTCTTATCATCGGATTTCCGGGACGCAGTGTCGAAGTGGTATCGTCGTTTATGTGAGGTGCGGGCACATACTCATACCTACCGCATCCGGGATTTATCGCAAGCGCGACAGCCGGAGAATCACCTAAAGACCATGATTCTCCCTGAGTCCAGCCGGCATTAGGCGACAGATTGTACTCAATCATATTTTCATACAGATGCTTTCCTATTTCCCCGCAAGGAAGCACCTTGACCTTTAATTCGGCAAGCCCTACCGTAACTGTTGTGTAAACATTGGAAGGAACCAGCCATATGTCAGCACCGCTTTCGAGAACAAAATTTGCAGCGGTTATGTCGTTTCCGGCATTAAACTCTCTGAACGGAGCCTTCCTTTTTGCGATACCGTGCGTACCAATCCATATGATCCTTATCTTATCTTTTATTTCGGGTTTGTTATACAATGCGACGGCAAGGTTGGTAATTGCCCCCTGGCATAAAATATATAGAGGCTTCGGATCATCCTTTAAAGCTTCTTCTATGATAAATTCAGAAGCAGCACTTGATTTTTGCGGCCAGCCGCTTTTATCCACAGGATTTTCTTCACCCATATATACAGGTACATCCATATCCATGGCATTAAGGATAGTTTTTATCTCATCATAGCTCTTTTTTACGGAGCCGCTTTCATTGAAATGCTCAGCAAGTATACCCTTTACTATAAGCTTAGGGCTAAGAAGCGCCTGTACGATTGCAAACGGATCATCCGCCTCACAAGCCGCGTCGGTGTCAATGATAACTCTTATCTTCTTTTCTTCGGGTATTTTTATCATATGCGAGCTCCTCTCCTTTTGCAAAAATCAAATAATTTTGTAGCAACATAGGATATTGCTGTGTCATAAATTAACATTTAAAGTATAATCACAGATTTTTTATCAGAACATCACTATTAGTTTCAATACCTTTTTCAAAGGCATGTTTTAGGATTGTTAAAAAATCTTCACCCTCGCTTGTAACAAAATAATTTGATAAATCAGTAATATCTGAACTAATTCGGTTTCCCCAAGGTGGAGATAACGATAAATCTTCAAAACTCCAAATTATCTTATCACAACTAAATCTTCTAAGTTCTTTGGTTATGGTATCTAATTCTGACAATGCAAATTTTATATGATTTTTCTTTATATAACCTTCATAAAACTCATTCATTATATAGGGAAATCTGCTTCCCCATTTTTGATTTTCAAGATTATAAGCTACAGTAGAAAAGAAAGAATATAAAAAATCAGAAGTTCCAACCTGATACCAATAATACTTAACACTAAGTCCAACAGACATCTTTTATCTACATCCCTTTATTTCGACTTAAAATATACAGTAACATTATTATTAGTAGAATCCATGATTTTATTATATAATTCAAATAAAACCGTGTCATCAATATTTTGACATCTAATATCAAAATGTAATCACAGATTCTTCCTCCAACTCTTAGGTGCCATGATAAGGAGCAGAGGCAGCAGCTCAAGACGTCCGGCGAGCATGTCGAAAATCAGCGTCAGCTTCGACAGATCCGAGAAGAAACTGAAATTGCATGTAGGACCGACTTTATTAAGACCGGGTCCCATATTGTTAAGTGTTGCAAGAACTGCGGTGAAATTTGTCGTAAAATCGTTTCCGTCAAGCGAGACGATCAGTGTCGAAATCGCAAAAATTGAGACGAATATTGAAACATAAACCATCGTTGAATGAACGACTTCATCATCAAGAACATTTCCGTCCATCCTAACCTTGACAACGGCACGGGGATGGATAAGAGTGGTTATCTGCTTCTTCATGCTCTTGATCATGATAAGTATCCTGCTCATCTTAAGACCGCCGCCCGTACTTCCGGCACAGGCTCCCATGAACATACAGAATACAAGTACCGCCTTTGAAAACTCCGGCCACAGATCAAAATCGGCCGTTGCGAAACCGGTTGAGGTTATAAGCGTACCAACCTGGAAAGAAGCCTGTCTGACGGTTTCGGAGGTTGTAGGATACAGATGACTGATATTAAAGGATATCGCAACTACTGCGAGTACGATAATAAACAAATAAAGTCTGACTTCTTCCAACGTTACTGCCTGCTTAAATTTTTTTCTTAAGATCAGGAAATACATGCTGTAGTTAACGCCACTGAGTATCATGAAAATGGTTACAACCCACTGAACAGCAGGAGAAAGTGACGCAAGGCTGTCGTTCCTAATACCGAAACCACCGGTACCGACCGTTCCGAAAGTAGTACATAACGCTTCAAAAAGGTCAAGCCCGCAAATAAGCAGGATAATGCATTCTGTCGCTGCCATTGCAAGATATATGGAATAAAGGATCTTAACGGTATCCTTCATCCTCGGTACAAGCTTGTCAACGGAAGGACCGGTACTCTCCGCCTTCATAAGGTTGATGGGATTTCCGCCGAGCATAGGAAGCAGAGCCGAAAGGAAAACGAAAACGCCCATGCCGCCCAAAAGGTGGGTAAAGCTTCTCCAAAACAGTCCGGCATGGCTCATGGCTTCAACATCCGTAAGTATAGTCGAACCTGTTGTGGAAAAGCCCGAAGCCGTTTCAAACACAGCATCGATGAATCGTTCGATATCTCCCGAGATCACAAAAGGTATTGCTCCGAACACCGACATGATTATCCAGCCGAGAGCTACGACAAAGAAACCTTCCTTAAGGAAAAGACCGCCCTTTTTCGGCTTTTTTATGTTCAGCAGCAGACCGCAGACAAGACATATGCCCGCTGTTATCAGATAACTGTATGTACTATATTCACGATATAACAAGCCTACCACAAAGGGAAGAACCATAAAAGCGGCTTCCGCTTTAAGGATCCACCCCATTATATAAGCAACTACTCCGTAATTCATACTATCCTGCTCCAGAAATCTGAAGCATTACCTCCGAATTTATTCTAAGATGTCCTCAATATTTTTAATATCCGCATTTGCATGAACTATTACAACCCTGTCTCCGACCTCTATCGTATCGGAACCTGAAGGGATTATGTTCTTTCCGTTTCTGGAAATGATACATATAAGTACATTTTCTTTAAGCTTCATATTCATAAGCGCTGTTCCCGTAACGCTTGAACAATCCGTAACCTTAAAACCGAGTGCCTCAACCTTTCCGCCGCCGAGTCTCCTGAACGATTCGATATTACTTCCCATGGTATATTGCAATGAGCGAACAAACTGCAATACCCTGTCGGAAACTATCCTGTTCGGGAAAATAATGGTATCCAGATTAAGCTGGCTTATAACATCCTCAAAATTGGTACGGCTCACCTTTGTAGCTGTTTTAACATCCGTGATTGATCTCGCATTAAGTGAAAGAAGGATGTTTTCTTCATCAATATCGGTAAGAGCGGCAAGACCTGCAGCATTCTGTATGCCCTCCTCAATAAGGATATCCTTCGCTGTACCGTCCCCGCATATAACGTCAACGTTCGGGAGATTTTCGGAAAGAAAATCACATCTTTCCCTGTTCAGTTCGATGATCTTTGTGCTTATGCCCGAATTATCCAGGATCCTTGCAACATAATAGCCGGTTTTTCCGCCGCCTACGATAATGACATTTGAAGCTTTTTTGGTCCCAAGCCCGAATTTCTGGAAAAAGGAATAGATATCCTTCTGATTTCCCATTACTCCGACCATATCGCCTTCTTTTAGAACAAAATGTCCGTTGGGGATAAACACCTCATCCCCCCGTTCAACCATACTGACAAGGACCTTGCAATTATGCTTTGTCTTGATATCCATAAGCATTACATCGTTGAGCTTCGAATCTGGTTTTACCTTAAAATGTACAAGCTCTGCTCTTTGGATAAGGAATGTATCTATCTGAGATGCATAAGGGAATTTGAATATCCTGGCAAATTCATCAGCCGTTGCAAGCTCCGGATTTATCACCATATCTATATCGAGTTCCTGCTTTAAAAAGCCCGTTTCCATGCTGTAGATGGGATTCCTGACTCTTGCAATGGTCCTGCAGTTGCTTTTACTCTTCTTTTTTGCGATAACACAGCTCAGCAGGTTTGTTTCATCCGTATCCATAGCCGCTATGAAAAGATTTGCATGATCGATCCCTGCACCATCCAATGTTGCGGCACTGCATCCGTCACCGCAATATGTCATTACATCAAGACCGCCCAGACGTGAACCGAGACGGTCCTTGTTCCTGTCGATAACCGTTATTGTATGTCCTTCGGCAACAAGCTGTTCAACTATTGCAACACCAAGCTTACCGCATCCTACAACGATAATGTTCATATAGTCCTCCAAATCACCGGATAATGATTACTTCCTGTTTTGTTCCATGATATTTTTTAATATCTCCTGTACGCAAACCTCGGGTGAAGCTGCGTTTTCAACCTCCATGTCGCACCATGAAGAATATTTTTCCTTTCTCTGCTCAAAAAGAGCCTCGATACCGTTCTTTTCCGATAAAGGCCTGCCGTTAACAGCCAGGTCTTTAAGAGACCTTTTCACGTATATTACCAAAGAATCGTTTTTAAGGATATCTCTGTTTTCCTCTCTGCATACGATCCCTCCGCCGCAAGAGATGATCCTGCCGCGCTTGGTATCCCATTTCTTTTTCTCAAAAGCCTTTGAAGCGACATTCTTTAAAAGCTCGGTTTCCTTGTCCCTGAACGCTGCCTCGCCCTGTTCTTCTATGATCTTAGCCGGAACAATATTGTAAACCTTCCCGAATAGTACGTCCAGATCTGTGAACTCACGCTGCATCTTATCGGCAAGAAGCTTTCCTATTGTACTTTTCCCGCAGCCCGGCATACCTATCAGGTAAATGTCCTTTGTGCCGTAGATATTTGCACTCTGCTGATATTTTGAAAAATCCATTGCGCATCTGAACATATCTGCGATATACGGCATATCCGGCCGGTCGCTCAGCAGTTTTTTGATACAGGAAATCTTTTCTTCTTCCCTGTCTGCGCAGAAAAGCTCTTTACCGTTTTCTGCCTTATATTCACCAATCTTTGAGGTAATTTCAAACCTTTTCAGTAATATCGTGATCAGATTGGCATCCACATCATCAATCTGTTTTCTTAATTCGCTTAAATCGTACATAATAAATCCTTTAAATTTTTCTCTTATTTCTTTTCGGGCTTGTCGAGTCCGAAATGCAGATAGCCCTCTTTGGTAACTATCCTTCCTCTGGGAGTCCTTGCAATGAGTCCGGACTGTACAAGATACGGCTCGTAAACATCCTCTACCGTGCCGGCATCCTCACCTATGGTTGTTGCTATGGCCTCTATGCCTACCGGACCGCCGTCAAACTTGTTGATCATGGTGTTCAGTATCGCCCTGTCGATATTGTCAAGACCGAGCTTATCCACCTCCATAAGATCAAGAGCGTAATTTGCAACCTCTAAGGTTATCTTTCCGTCATACTTGACCTGGGCGAAATCCCTCATTCTCTTTAAGAACCTGTTCGCAAGTCTCGGTGTACCTCTCGAACGTCTTGCAAGTTCTACGGCACCCTCGGGGTCAATCTCCACATTAAGTACCGAAGCTGACCTTGTGATAATGTCCTGCAGCTCGGCTATCGTATAAAACTCCAGACGGCTTACAACTCCGAACCTGTCTCTTAAGGGGGCTGTGAGCATGCCCGCCCTTGTTGTCGCTCCGACAAGAGTGAACTTCGGAAGCTCAAGCCTTATTGACTTTGCGGCGGCTCCGCGTCCTATGACGATATCTATGCAGAAATCCTCCATTGCCGGGTAAAGAAGCTCCTCAACCTGACGGTTAAGCCTATGGATCTCATCGATAAAAAGCACATCTCCCTCTTTAAGCCCGTTAAGAATGGCCGCCATATCTCCCGCTTTTTCTATGGCAGGACCGGTCGTGGTCTTTATGTTAACACCCATTTCATTTGCAATGATACCTGCAAGCGTAGTCTTTCCAAGACCGGGAGGTCCGAAAAGCAGTACATGATCCAGTGCCTCATTTCTCTGCTTTGCCGCATCGATATATATTTTCAGATTTTCCTTTACCTTGCCCTGACCAATATAGTCCTTTAAGAGCTGCGGCCTCAAAGTACCTTCGACAGCACTGTCTTCCACGGTGAACTCGGTAGTTATCATTCTTTTAGCCAATTTAAATTACCTCTGTATCAGAAATTTTTAAGACTCATACTCAGCAGCGTATCAACGGTCATACCCTCGGTAAGCTCGACAGATCTTACTGCCTTCGTACTTTCCGCTGCCGAATACCCGAGAGCGACAAGTGCGGCGATCGCATCCTTGACAATGGAGCTGTCGTTTTGTGCCTGCACAACATCCGTAGTCTTAAATGATGCTCCTGAACTTAATGCATCCTCAAGCTTAAACTTATCCTTAAGCTCCAGGACAAGCTTGGCAGCCGTCTTTTTTCCGATACCCGGTGCTTTTGCTATGATATCGCTGTTTTCTTCGATGACCGCCAGGATAAGCTGTTCTCTCGACATTGTGGAAAGAATGCTCATAGCACCCTTGGGTCCGATACCGCTTACACCGATTATCTTCTTAAATACCGAAATCTCCTCCAGGCTTGTAAAACCGAACAGCGACATACCGTCCTCTTTTACCTGCATGTAAGTATAAAGCTCGGTTTCTTCGCCTGCATTATGTTCTATCCTGCCGAGGACTTCAGCCGTAACGTTTACCTCAAACCCGATACCGTTAACATCGATTATGATGTTTCCCTCATCAGTCCTGTCAAGATATTTTCCTCTCAAATATGAAATCATGGTTTTCTCCGTTCTTTTTACTTTAGCCTTCCCCTTATTTACTTGAACAGTATGTTAAGCTTAATCTTACAATTTCTTGAATGTGCCCCTTCCGAAGCACAGCCTTCCTTCATCTATGTACTTTAATACAAGATTTGCGCTTATACCTAGAGCCTCAGCAATCTGAACGGCATTGCTGTTGGGAAATTTCTTCAGATATACCCTTATCTGAGTAAAAATCATCTGATCTATATCCTTGCAGTCATCACATGTATAGGTATTCTTACGTCCTTCGTAGCTTTTCCCGCAATGCTTACAGGTACAAAGCTCTGAATATCTTTTCTTCATAAAACCCTCACATTTCTGTAAAAAACTTGATACTTTCACAAGAGTATTCACACCAGGCTCGAGAACAAACTCAGGAAATTCTGGATCACCTTGATAATGAACGGCCTCTTTTTCCATTCCTCGAGTGTTATCTCACGGCTCACCTTAAACATCTCGTCAAAATCTTCCATTATGCTTTCGTTCAAGCTCTTATCCCACATCAGCGCACCGCACTCGTAATGGATGTACAGGCTCCGGAAATCCAAGTTTATCGTTCCGACAAGGGCACATTCATCCGTAAGTATGGTCTTTGCGTGCATGAAGCCGGGCGTATATTCGTAGATCCTTACTCCGTTTTCAAGCAGGTAACCGTAGCTGTATTTTGTAAGCTGGTTTATCGTCTTCTTGTCGGGTATACCCGGTGTGATGATCCTTACATCGGTACCGCGCTTGGCAGATATTGCAAAAGCTTCCATGATATCATCGTCAAGCACCAGATAAGGCGTGGTTATGTAAATATGATCCGTGGAGCTGTATATAAGCTGTAATATCGTATCCGATATGGGATTTTCCGGATTGTTTGCCGGACCGTCGGTTACTATCTGGCAGAAACCGTCATGCTTGACTGATTCCTGGGATTCTTCGGAATCTTCGGAATCTTCGATTTCAACATTATACGTTTTATCCGACTTCTCCTCCGGAACATACCTGTAAATGTTATAATCCTCTATAAGCTTTTCGGTGGTCATGGTCCACATCTGCAGGAACGCAGCGGTCAGACCGAAAACACCGTCACCCTCTATCCTTACACCGGTATCCTTCCATACACCGAAACGTTCAACCGCATTTACATATTCATCCGCAAGATTGAACCCGCCGGTATAACCGACCCTGCCGTCAATGACAACGATTTTTTGATGGCTTCTGTAGTTAAGATAAAGCTTGTCAATATACTTTCCAATAGGATTGAACTCTTCTGTCTCTATCCCGGCATTCCTTAGCTCCTGCCAGAACTGCTTGCTGGTACGGAACATAGAGCCGTAATCATCGTAAAGGAATTTTATCTCGACGCCTTTCTTCACTTTTTCCAGCAATATCGTCTTTATCCTGTTCAATAATATGCCGTCGGCCACGATAAAGAAATCTATGAATATAAACTTCTCGGCTTTTTCGAGATCTTCAATGATTGCTTCAAATGCATCCTCGCCGTAGGAGAAGTATTTAAAACTATTCTTTCCGTAAAGCGGACAATTACAGCTTTCAAGGTATGTGACCGCATTTGACCTGCACTTGTATGTTTCTATGTAATCCTCTAAAACCTTCGGATCGAATTTCAAGAATTTCTCTCCGTAGCGTATATATGAAAGATTTCTCCTCTTTATACGGTTGCTCCTGTTTGCGCCCCATTGCAGGTACATGACAAGTCCGGCAAGCGGTACAAGAGTTATTATCACAAGCCAGCCTATCTTAAAGGAAGCATTTGTCCTCTTGTTTACCAGCCCTACAACCACAAATACGCTCACGATTTCCAATATGAAGTAAACATAAACACCGAAGAACAGGTAATACGATAAAAGAAATATGATACCGAATTGCATCAAAAGAAGAAGGGCGATAACAAACGCACGAATGAAACCGCTCACATATGTCTTAATATATCCTTTTCTTTTCAGCTTATGTTTGTTTTCTTTCATAACATATAATTTTACTACATTTCATATATAAAATCAAGCATAAAAGAGTATTTAGACATTGTTAAGAATCTAAAGTATTTACATAGCGTATAATTATTGGTATAATTAAAAAAAATGTCATTCTGAGCGAAGCGAAGAATCTTTGTTCTTCAAAGCAATAAGATCCTTCGCTGACGCTCAGGATGACAAAATAATTCTTTTTTTAATTAACGATCAAATGAAAGGCTATAAACCGTTTTATGAGAATATATGAATACGAATCAGACAGGGCCGAACTTTTTAAAATGATGTCTTCCACACTTTTTACGGATACGCCGGCCTCAAAGGTAATTGTATATGACATAGCCACAACCTCCTTTGAGGCTGCGAACGGCTGTGTTTTCCTTATAGGTACCGCTTACTTAAAAGAAGGAAAGCTAATGATAAAACAGTTCTTCTCTGAGGATATAACAGAAGAACCCGATATGCTGAAAAGTTTTTTCAAATTTTGCGATAACTTTGACAAGATTGTATCCTACAAGGGAGACAGCTTTGATATTCCGTATATTGCAGGAAGAATAGGCATATTCGAAAAGGACGGAGATAAAATCCTTTCATCAGTCGTCGATACAGAAGCTTTGACATCCGGATTAAACCGGGTCAGGGAAAAATCTGCAGATCTATATGACTATATTAAAATATTAAAGCCTGCAATAGGGCTTGTATCCACGAAGCAGGACTATCTTCAAAAGCTTGTAGGACAACGCCTCACTCAAAAGGTAAGCGGCGAAAACGTATGTCATTTTTACGTAAGGCATCTGGCTGAAAACAAGCTCAAAATGCTTTCGGAAAGTGTTTCCTTACATAACGCCGACGGCTTTATATCAGGATATATCAGAAAAGACCTTGATGACGACCTTGCACATATAGAAATGTCCGATAACACCTACTATCTTCAGGACCTGCTTTCATCAAATGCCGACAGTCTTCTTGCCGTTATGTATATGACGCGACTCGGACTTCTTTTCAACATCGTTTCCGGCAGGTTTGACATCAACATAATCTCAGATTATACGCAAAAAGAAAAAATCAGTATCGAATATAAATTCGATACTGATAATCTCCAATCTTCTGTTATAAAGATAGATCTGAATATCTTTGATAAGGTGCTCAAAGGCTTTTATACAAACTATCGTGACTATTACTATTTCCCTTTGGAAGAAACAGCGATACACAAGTCTGTAGCGGAATTCACGCCCTCCTCATCAAGGAAAAAAGCTACGCCTCAGACAGCTTACTGCGTATCCGGCGGTATCTTCATCCACATCCCCAAAAGCTATTACAACCTAAAGCTCACGCTTGGTGACGGCTTAAAAGTAACGGATATCCGTTACAGGGAAAGCTTTGAATCCGAAGAAAACTTTTATCCTCTTTCACTTATCATGAACCTTCCTTACGAAAAGCAGAAGGAGTTCGCATTCCATATATTCCTGGAATATGCCCGTGAACACTTAAGCGATCTGCTTATATCCTTATGATCATGCCTTAGGAATGAAAGGAAGGATTGATCCTGCAAGTGCAGAAACAGGCATGGACTGAAGCCAGATCTTTCCGGGGCCTGTAAGAACGGTGTTAAAGAATCCTTCTCCACCGAACAGCTTGTTCTTTAAACCTGCAACAGTCTGTATATCGATCTGTACGCTCGGCTCCATTGCTGCAACATAACCGGTATCAACTACCATCTTCTGACCGGGCTGAAGATCATATTCCTTTATATATCCGTCAAGTTCTACGAAAACGACACCGTTTCCCGAAAGCTTCTGCATGATGAAGCCTTCTCCGCCGAAGAAGCCTGCTCCTACCTTCTTGTTGAAGAATACAGAAAGCTCTACGCCTGATGTTGAAGCTAAGAATGCTGATTTCTGACAGATCATTTCTTTTCCGGGTCCTATCTCAAAAGCTCTGATCTCACCGGGCATACTGGATGCAAATGCGATCATGCCATCACCCTCAGCGGTATAGCGGTTCTGGAACATTGATTCCCCCGAAAATGCACGTCCGAACATCTTGCCGATTCCGCCTCCGACAGTCTCCATCTTCATATTGGGAGACATCCATGACATAGCTCCTTTTTCAGTTATCATTGTCTCGCCTGAATTAAGCTCACAGATAACTACGGGTAACGGACTACCCTCGATTGAATACCTCATTATACATTCCTCCTTTTATTTTACATGATCCAAACAATGGTTTGAATCTTTACTTTCATTATATTTTCAAATGAGCATTTTGTCAACCGATATTTATCATCCGAGTATTATATCCTCGGTATTTCCTCCCGGTCTGAACATCGGCATTACAAGCTCTTCCTTATCCACAGAGCAGTTGATCAAAAACGGTCCCTTTGCGTTAAATCCAAGCTGAAGCGCTTTCTTTAAGGACTCAAGTGAATCCGCTTCTGTGCCGTCAGCTCCGAAGGCCTTGGCAAGTGCGATAAAATCCGTTTTTCTGTCAAGGTCTGTTGCCGAATAATGCTTTTTATAGAAAAGCGTCTGGTACTGTCTTACCATGCCCAATGTTTTATTGTTTATAATAACTATGACAACCGGTATTTTATATGTAACAGCCGTGGCAAGCTCGTTTAAGTTCATTCCGAAGCTTCCGTCACCCGTGATAAGAAGTATCTTCTCACCCGTTCCTATGGAAGCCCCTATGGCTGCTCCGAGACCGTATCCCATGGCACCCAATCCGCAATTTGATATGAACCTCCTTTTTTTGCCAAAGCTTAAATACTGGGCAGCCCAGACCTGATGCTGACCGACGTCGGTAGCAACAGGGGTGTTTACATTTTTAAAGCTGTTCAAAAGCTTATAAATATTATATGGATTAAAGCTTTCCGGATCGATTTTCTCCGTCATCTTAAGCTCTTCCCTACGGAATCTTTCGATTGTTTTCCACCAGGCCTCGCTGTTTGCGTTTTTGTAACCGTTACCGGCACTGTTTTTTTCTTTATTCTTTTCTAAAAGCTTAGCCTTTACCAAAGGAATCAGGAGCTTTAAGGTTTCTTTCAGATCTCCGCGCAGTCCGCAGTAAGTGCTCACGTTTTTCTCTATCTCTGAACCGTCCGCATCAATGTGCACAAGCTTCGCATTTGTTTCAAATTTGAACCTGTCATTTGTCGAACGGTCATTAAAACGTACTCCGAGCGCTATTATCACATCGGCCTTGTTCATGGACATGGTACTTGCGTAATGTCCGTGCATGCCCTGCATACCCAAGAATCTCGGATGATCCGTAGAAATGCATGAAAGTCCCATCATAGAACATCCCATGGGCGCGTCAAGCAGATCGCTAAGCTCGAGCAATTCCTTTTCCGCACCTGAAGAAACAATACCTCCGCCGAAATATATGAACGGTTTTTTTGAAGCAGATATAACATCTGAAGCTTCTTCTATCCTTATTTCTTTTGCTGCAAAAGGTTCATCCTTTACAATGGGTGCTGCCTCTTCATACCTGCACATTGCCTCCTGGATATCCTTCGGTATATCAACCAATACAGGACCCGGTCTGCCGGAAATTGCAAGTCTGAAAGCATTTCTTAAGGTCTCGGCAAGCTTATCTGCCGAATCCACAAAGAAATTGTGCTTAGTTATAGGCATGGTAATGCCTGTTATATCTACCTCCTGAAAGCTGTCCGTACCTATCTGTGATGTCGGAACGTTGCCGGTTATGGCCACCAGGGGTATAGAATCCATATATGCAGCTGCTATACCCGTAACCAGATTGGTGGCGCCGGGACCTGAAGTTGCTATTACAACTCCGGTTTTCCCTGTAGCTCTCGCATAACCGTCTGCCGCATGTGCAGCACCCTGTTCATGAGCCGTAAGAACATGTTTTATTTCTTTACGATGCTTGTACAGGCTCTCATAAAGATCAAGCACCTGCCCGCCCGGATAGCCGAACACGGTGTTCACTCCCTGCTCCAATAATATCCTGATAGTTAATTCCGCTCCTGTTATTTTTGTAGAAGCCATGATCAAATCCTCTTTGTTTTATTTATTTACGAAATTTGCATTCTCGGACACACCCGATTTCTTGATCCTTTTTACAAGCTTCTTAAAAGCAGTCTTATCGGCTTTTATAATAAAGCTTGCATCCGGGTCTATATCTTTAAATGCATCCGGTGAGATTTTTGTGATGTTGCCGCCTTCTATCACAACTGTCTTTAAATTTGCAGTACCCGAGAATGCACCGGTACCGATGATTGAAATATTCTTGCCAATTGTGACCTTTTCGAGGTTTTCATCACCGGCAAATGCCTTTTTTGCTATGGTATTTACCTCGTATGTAACGCCGTCAAACGTAACTTTTTCAGGTACTCTAATCTTCGTCTTACTCGTTACATAACTTTCCAGCTTCAGTGTTCCGTCCGCCTTTACGCTGTACAGCTTTACAGTCTCCGATTTATCGGCATTTTTCACGCTGTTCTTTATTGTTGCTTTTCCCTTTGCCGTGGTAACAAAGCTGTTTTTTGTTACCGAACCGTCAGCCTTGTGAGTTTCTTTAATAAGCTTAACGGTTTTGTTCTTTGTAACTGTCTTTTCTTCGATGACAACCTTGCCGGATTTATAGGCTGAAGTTTTGCAGTTGTAATAATATCCGTTAGCTTTTTCTATGGTTTTCTCGGTGGTTTGTGTTCCTTTATTGTCAAAACCAAGCTTTTCGGTCGTTGTCTGCTTAACCTTCCCGTTCTTATCCTTTATTACTTCCTTAAAGTCCCTGTAGACGTCCTTCTTTTCAACAATATCTGTTTCTGTTTCCGCTCCGTTTCTCTCCTTACGGTATTTATGGGTTGTAACCGTACCGTCCGGAGTCTTCTTTACTTCTTCGGAAACTATAACGCCGCTTGCATATTCTTTACGGTATTCATCAAGGACTGTACCGTCGGGGTATGTGGTTTCTTTTGTTACCGTAACCGTACCGTCCTCAGTCTTGGTGGTAGTAATGTTTGTAATCGATCCGTCAACATCATATAATGTCTCTGTCTTAGTACCAAACTCGGATTCAACAGGCTCGGGCTCGGAAGGAGTGACGGGAGGAGTATACTCTGATCGTATATTTAATTCTTTATTGTGATTTTCTTTGATTACATTAACTTTTACAGATATACCTGTTACAGTCTTGTAATTTACCGAATCTTCGGGCGTATATTTTGCCATAAAGATCTTCTGTCCTGCTGTACCACCCACATATTGATCCCCTTCTTCCCAAGAACAGCCTTCGGGAAGTTTTATATTTGAGAGTTTTGTCGATACTTTTATTGTATAACCTGCATTAATTTCTTTTTTTATATTATTAGGAATTGTCGTATCAGCCTGTTCTATAATAAAGGTTTTACTTCCGTTAACCTTATAATTCCCACCATCCTTATCGGATATCGTAACTGTTGCAGTTCCGGCGTTTATATTATTTGAATAGCTGACAGTATATTCCGAATCGGATATCGTATTACCTTCGTATTTAACGGTAACCGACGGCGTTTTATCATTTCCGTCATAAACATATGAACTCGGAGTCAGCTCAATAACCGGAGTGATTTCATTACTTGCAATCTCATAATCGATATATGCTGTTATCTTATTGTTATTTGAACTGCTTTCATTCTCATTCCCGGAATTGGAGCCTGCGGTTGTACCGGGTAAATTTATAGTTATGCTTGCCCTGTAATTTCCGGCGTTTACGGGCGCAGTATTTGAACTTTCATATTCGGTCCCGTTTATGCCCACGTAAGTTATATCTTCCCCGCTTACAGAAAGTCCTGTTATGTTATTAAATGTTTCTATATCCTTTATTTCGGAACGTACTGTGGACTCACCCGACCCTGAAATTGTCTCTCCGCTGCAGGATAAGCTTGCCTTGGGGCTTTCCGTTCCACCATATATAGCAAGCTCCGGTTTGGTAATGGTAAGTGTAAGCTTATTATCTTTTATGTCACACTTATCATTTTTACATTCAGCTGTTACAGTATTCTTATCATTTTCATCGGTTCCTGCGGAAAAATCAAATTTATGTACATGAATTTCGCAGGGAATACTTGCGTAGTTCGTAAGCTTTCTTTCATCGACTTCTGTTGAATCATCGTCAATATCATATATATTTTCAGCCATGATATATAAATGACAATCACCGGTAAATTTAGCCTTTACTTCATCCGAAATTATATAAGTTCCGACACCAGAAAGATGTGTCGACCCGTTCTCCAAGGTAAGTGCCTTATGGTCAATTATTTTCGCACCTGTTTCATTATAAGGCTTGTCCGTAATAAGTATTGAAATCTGTGAAGCATTTCCCGCATTCGAACCGCTTATTGTATATGGTACAGTTATTGTATTTCCGGATTTTTCAGCTTTTGCACCTAAAGTAACAGCAGCTACCATATCTGTATCTTTAAGAGTCAATTTGTATTCATTATCGGTACCGGTGATCTTGGATGTAAAGATTACGGATTCCATATCAAGGTAGAAAGCAGGACGAACATAAAAACCATCTTCGGTAATAACTTGGTCGCCGGTTCGATTTACTTCGCATCTAATGCCATCTACATAGGCAGCTTGGTAGTTTAATATACCTGGAGTACGTAACCACCACCAAGTTTGTCCATCATACTTTATGCTTGTGTCCGGCAGGTCTTCTGCTTCTTTTACTGACAAAGGCCAGAGATAAGCCGGTACGTTAATGCCAACACCTTCCGAATTACTATCCATTATCCAGTCAGGATTATACCCGTTATTTAGATTATCGGGATTATATACATTGCTTCCGCCTTTTAATATCCTTTGCTTTATGGCTTTCCGTTCTGCAATTGTAAATATATGTTCTTCATTGGAATTTGTATCATTACCATATATTTTTTTTATATGTTCTTCAATCTTTGATCCGGAATAATTACAGCTGTGCGTATTTAAATAGTTATAAGCAATTATACCGGATAAATTTATTTTGGAAAACAATGTTATGATCCCCGGCATGGCACATTTATCATAGTCTTCACCGGAATTTGAAGTTACACCGCCGCTGCCGGAATCCACACCGTTTCCCGTTCCGTCATAAGCTATGACATACCACGGCTTACCGGCATAATAAACTATCGGCGAAATTGCAGTGTTTACATTTATACTTAAGACATCAGAACCAAGCACTGTATCTCCACTGGAATTCGCCTCACCGCCTTCGTTGTTTCCGGCAAAAGCAGGCACATTTGTCCCCAAAACAGACAGCATGCAGGCAGCAAGAGCCAAAACCAAAGTAAAAGCCCATACCATTCTTCTGACTTTAACTGTTAAAGAATTCCGTCCACCCCGATTATATCCAAAAAACATGCTTCTCCTCCTTTGTAAGATTCTTCGCTTCGCTCAGAATGACACATAATTTCTGCAATAAATATAAATCAAAAATCCCCGCTTCTATAATACACGAAACGGGGAAATTCTTCAAGAAAAATATTACTGCTCCATACCGATTTCAAGAGCTTTCTGGTTAAGTCCGAGCATATCTGCCTTCTTGGGAGGAATGCACTTTGAAAGACCTTTGTCAAGTGACTCCTTGGAGATGAACTTCATCTCCTTGTAAAGCTTTCCGAGAAGGATCATGTTTGCAAGTCCTTTAAGACCGTTCTTATCTGCAAGAGTTGTTGCAGGTACATAGTAAACGGTAACGTCTGTTCTCTCTACCTTGATATCAACTGTTGAGCTGTCTACAAGGATTGTGCCGCCGGGTACTACGCTGTTTACGAACTTTTCAAGTGAAGGACGGTTCATTGCGATGAGTACATCAGGGTTTGTAACAAGGGGTGAGCCGATAGCTTCATCACTTATAACCACTGAACAGTTACATGTACCTCCACGCATCTCGGGACCGTATGAAGGAAGCCAGCTGAGCTCCTTACCCTCGGTAAGTGCTCCGTATACCATAACCTTGCCGGTGAAAAGGATACCCTGTCCGCCGAATCCTGCAAGAAGGACATTCATAGTATTAGCCATTATTTTGTACCTCCTTCTGCTGTCTTATCCTTATAAACGCCTAAAGGATAGTAAGGAAGCATATTGTTCTGAAGCCATTCAACAGCTGCCTTAGGAGAAAGACCCCAGTTGGTAGGACATGTTGAAACAACTTCGATTATGGAATAGCCGAGGCCGTCGATCTGGTTCTGGAATGCCTTCTTGATAGCCTTCTTAGCTTCATTTACATGCTTTACGTTATCTACGGTTACACGCTGTGCAAGAGCAACTCCGTCAAGAGTTGAAAGCATCTCGCACATCCTGATGGGATAACCTGCAGTCTTTACATCACGGCCGTAAGGTGTTGTCTGAGTGATCTGTCCGGGAAGAGATGTAGGAGCCATCTGTCCGCCGGTCATACCGTAGATTGCGTTATTGATAAAGATAACTGTGATGTTCTCACCACGGGTAGCTGCATGTACGGTCTCACAGGTACCGATAGCTGCAAGGTCACCGTCGCCCTGGTATGTAAATACCACGTTCTCGGGATGAGCACGCTTAACGCCTGTAGCAACTGCCTGTGCACGTCCGTGAGGAGCCTGGATCATATCACAATTGAAATAGTTATAACTGAATACCGAACAACCAACAGAAGCAATACCAACTGCATTTCCTTCAACGCCCAATTCGTCGATTGCTTCTGCGACAAGTCTGTGTACTATACCATGCGTACAGCCGGGACAATAATGAAAGGGGATGTCTGCCAATGCATGGGGTTTTTCAAATACTACTGCCATTTTTATACTCTCCTTTCTTATTTAGCCAAAGCTTCGATCTGTGCGAGAACTTCTGCAGGTGTAGGGATGATACCGCCTGTACGTCCAAAGAATTCAACAGGCTTTCTGCCGTTAACGGCAAGCTTAACATCCTCGATCATCTGACCCATGTTCATCTCAACAACAAGATACTTCTTAGCTGTACCGATAGTCTTCTCCAATGCGTCTACAGGGTAAGGCCATAATGTGATGGGTCTGAATAAACCTGCCTTGATACCTTTTGCCCTAGCTGCATTAACTGCAGACCTTGATACACGTGAAGAAGCGCCGAATGCAACTACAACGATATCGGCATCCTCTGTTAAGTAGCTCTCCGAACGCTGTTCATTAGCCTTAACGAGCTCATAACGCTGATAACGTTCAACTACCTTCTGCTCTAAGTCCTTAGCTTCTATATAAAGAGAGTTAACTACATTGTGCTTTCTCTGATTCTTATGTCCTGATGCAGCCCATGACTTATCTCCCTCATGTACCTCTGTAGAATCGGGGAATACAACGGGCTCCATCATCTGTCCAAGCATACCGTCTGAAAGGATCATTGCGGGCATTCTGTATTTCTCAGCTGTCTCAAATGCAAGAGCAACGAAATCAGCCATCTCCTGTACTGTTGAAGGAGCAAGTACGAAAAGCTGGAAGTCACCGTGTCCCAAAGCCTTTGTTGCCTGCCAATAATCTGCCTGTGAAGGCTGGATTGAGCCAAGACCGGGGCCGCCACGCTGAACGTTGATGATGACTGCGGGAACATCCGAACCTGCAATATAGCTTACGCCCTCTGACTTAAGGCTTATTCCGGGTGAACTTGAAGATGTCATGGCACGAACGCCCGAACCGGCTGCGCCGAGTACCATGTTAATAGCTGCAATCTCCGACTCTGCCTGTAAGAAGGTTCCGCCAACTTTGGGCATCTTCTTTGACAGGTATGCGGAAAGCTCTGTCTGAGGCGTGATCGGATATCCGAAGAAATGACGGCAGCCTGCCTGGATAGCAGCCTCGCCAAGTGCCTCATTTCCTTTCATTAAAACTTTCTCT